>NZ_JBKOTX010000059.1:0-28241 GCF_047086965.1 Roseovarius halophilus (ex Wu et al. 2025)
TGGCGCCTCGGCACGATCCAGTGCATAACTCACGACCCCGATGCGCCGGATCACAACCGCTCAGACGCGGGCAGGCAGGACGGGGCCGAACGCTTCCAGTACTGCGCCGGGGTGCGTATAGGCCAGCGCGTGGCCCGCGCCCTCGATCACCGCCTGCCGCGCGCGAGGGTTGCAGGCGGCCAGCTTGTCCTTGCCGGCAAGCGGGATCACGTCATCCTCTGCGCCCCAAACGGCCAGCACGGGCAGTTTCGCGGCGGCGATGTCGCGATGATGGCCGGCCTGGTCGTCGTCCAGTATCCCCCGCAGCGACCGCAGCACCCCGGGCAGGAAGCCGCGGTACTCCAGCTCGGCCTTCTGCCGGTCGACCATGCCCTCGACCCGGCCGGGCAGGCCGCGCTCGGCCTCCAGCGCGTTGCCGTAGCTGCGGGCATAGAAAGCAAAGAACAGCCATGTGCCCAGCCAGGGATGATTGACCACCAGCCGCGCGACCGGACCCAGATCGTGGCCCAGCCCGGCCGGCGCCAGCAGGATCAGCTGCCGGACCCTGTCGGGATGCGCCGCGGCAAAGGCCGTGGCAATGGCGCCACCCATCGAATACCCCAAAAGCGTCACACGCCCCGTCACCCCCTGATCTGCCAGCAACTCGTCGAGTTGGGCAAGGAAGAATGCCGCGTCCTGTGCCCCGCGCGGCCGGTCCGAAAAGCCGCGCCCGTAAAGATCGTAGGTCAGCACCCTGTAGCCTGCGGCGGCCAGGCCCCGCGCCACCGGCCCCCACACGTAGGCGGCCGTCGTCAGCCCGTGAATGCAGACAACGACCGGGCCGTCATCGGGCCCGAACCACCGGTAATGGGTCCGCCCCCGCGCAAGGTCCGCGAAATCCCCCGAGGCCCGGGCGCGCTCGGCGGCCCCCAGGGGCTTGCGCCGCCATTCGCCGAGGAACGGCGCCGCCACGAGGAGCGCAACAAGCCCCCAGAGGGTCCAGCTCATCCGCTGGCACCCCGGAAGGCGTCGAGAATGTAGCGGCTTGTCATCAGGTCCAGATGCGCGCCGCCGCCGTTCTTGAACAGCGTGATCTCGTCGGCGCTTTGCCGGGCGAATTTCGCCGCGTCGTAATGATCGGCAACCAGGTCGTCGCGGTTGATCGTGCCTGCCTCCAGCGGGATTTTGATTTCACCGATATGGCCGACCGTGGTGTCGAAGCTGTCGACGAAAATGCGGGCGCGGCGCAGGGCCGTATCGTCGACCTCGCGCATGTCGGGGCGGTAGGCACCGATCAGGTCCACGTGCTGGCCCGGTTGCAGCCAGTCACCCTTGATCAGCGGTTCGGTCGACATCGTGGCAGAGGTGACGATATCGGCATCCCGCACCGCGCGTTCCAGGTCATCGGCCACGCGCAGGCCGGGGCAGTCGGCCGCCATCGCCTCGGCGTTTTCACGGGTGCGGTTCCAGACACGGAAGCGGGCATCGGGGAACGCCGCGCGATAGGCATCGAAAAGCGACCGGCCCACCGTGCCGGCGCCGACGATCAGGATGTTCCGGCTGTCCTTGCGGGCCAGCTGCGTGGCAGCGTACAGGCTGTCACCGGCGGTTTTCCACTTGGTGACCAGGTGAAAATCCACGATCGCGTCCAGACCGCCCGTCATGTCCGAAAACAGGCTCACGGCGCCATTGATCATCGGGTCGCCCTTGCCGGGATTGCCGGGAAAGATCGTCGCAGTCTTGACGGCCATGCCCATCCCGTCGATCCACGCCGCCCGCGACAGCAGCGTGTCCGGATCCCGGTAGAGGAATGTATCGCCGATTTCCGCGCGGGGCTTTTCATGACCGGCCTTGAATGCCGCGCACAGGTCCAACCAGTCAAGATTGGCCTCGCCCTCGTCGAACGGAATGATGGTGATGCTCATGGCGTGTCCTTCCCCTGTGTCGCGGCCGAGTCTTGCGTGCCCGGGCGCGGGCGTCAATCAGGGTCTCAGCGGCGGTAGCGGGCGATTTTCGTGACCCGCGCACCGCCCTTGGCGGAGTCGCGCCAGAGCAGGTACAGCCCCGACCCGATGATGAGCGCGATCCCGATCCACGCGGTCGCGTCCGGGAAGGTACCGAAAACGGTGATTCCCCACATGATCGCCATGGGCATCGCCACGTATTCGAAGGGCGCGGCGAAGGCGGCCTCGGACAGCCGGTAGGCCTGGCTGATGAACAGCCCGCCCAGCAGGCCGCTGACCCCCAGCATGATCAGGATGGGCCAGTCCCCGGGCGCGACAGGCACCCACGCCCTCAGCAAGAACTCCAGCGACGGGTGCGCGGAACCCGCGAATTTTCCATGTCCCAGCGCGAGCCCGAACAGCGTGCTGGCGATAAGGAAGGTGATCTGGATGTAGATCGCCATCGTGGCGGCGCTTTCGGTGCCGCCGATCTTGCGCGTCAGCATGTGCAGCGTGGCATAGAGAAAGGCCGCCGTGATCGGCAGGAGCGACGCCACCTGGAAGGCCGACGTGCCCGGCTTGACGATGACGAGCACCCCGACGAACCCCACCGCGATTGCCGCCCAGCGCCGCGGGCCGACCGTCTCGCGCAGGAAAATCACCGAAAAGACGGTGATGACCAGCGGCGAGACGAAGAAAACCGCGATCGCGTCCGCGATCGGCAGCGCCGCGAGACCGAGGAACAGGCACATGTTGGCACTGACCACGCAGAACCCTCGGACGAGATGAACAAATGGCCGCCGCGTCCTGAGTACCGTGAGCCCCCCGGCGAAGGGCATGATGACCGCGAAGAAGGTGACGCTGGCAATGATCGCCCGGATCAGGACGATCTGGTGCAGCGCGTAGCGGTCAGACAGGAACTTGATGCCCACGTCATTGAGCGAAAAGCACATCACGGCGGCGAGCGCGCAGAGCGCGCCGAGCAGGTTCGTACGCTGTACGGTGGCGGTGGTCGTCATGCTCGTCTCATTGATCGGGCGGTCCGGGCGCGTATCGGCCCCGGCATACCCGTCCAGCAAAGGGAAGCGGCCGGGCTTTGTAAACCCCTGCCGCTTGCATCGCCCGGATCATCCGGCCGCGCCGCGCAGGGCGCGTTCCAGCGCATCGAGGAAACGCGACCGGTCGGCGCGGGTGTACCCGCGCCCGCCACCTTGCCGGAACGGGTCGGCCGCGCGCAGATCGGCCATCAGGTCGCGCGTGGCAAGGATGTTACCGATATTGGCCGCCGTCAGCGCCTCGCCGTCGGGCTTGAGAACCTTCGCGCCCGCCTCGACGCACCGGGCGGCAAGGGGGATATCGGCCGTGACGACAACATCGCCCGGCCCGGCGCGGTCGGCGATCCACTTGTCGGCCTCGTCCGGCCCGTCCGGCACGATGACCGTGTCGACCAGCGGATTGGCCGATGGACGCAGGCCGCCGTTGGAGACGAAATTGACCCGCACCCCGTGGCGGTTGGCCACCCGCTCCACCTCGGCCTTGACCGGGCAGGCGTCGGCGTCGACATGGATTGTCACGACGGCTGCGCCAGCGGCCGCGGGTGCCGGATGCGCTTGCTGTCCGCGAAACGGGCCGCGGTCACTCCGCCGCCCTTTCGCCGGACTTCTTCACCTTGTATTCCTCGGGGATGGGCATCCGGTTGAAGGCGTCCAGCCCCGCGATCTTGTAGGCTTCGGCCAGCGTGGGATAGTTGAACGTGTTCTTGACGAAGTAATCCACCGTGCCCTTGAGGTTCAGCACGGCCTGCGCGATGTGGATGAGCTCCGTCGCGCCCTCGCCGACGATCTGCACGCCCAGCACCCGGCGGGTCTTGAGGCTGAAAAGCATCTTCAGCATCCCGTGTTCCAGCCCCATGATGTGCCCGCGCGATGTTTCGCGAAAGCGCGCAACGCCGACCTCGTAGGCGATGCCGCGTTCCTGCATCTCTTCCTCGGACATGCCGCAGGTGCTGATCTCGGGGACGGAATAGATGCCGTAGGGGAACCACGGGCTTTCGGGCAGCGTCGGCGTTTCGAGCGCGTGGCAGGCCGCGACGCGGCCCTGCTGCATCGACGTCGAGGCAAGGCTGGGATGCCCGATCACGTCGCCGGCGGCATAGATATTCGGCACCGCTGTCTGGTAGGTCTTGCGGTCCACCTCCAGCCGGCCGCGATGATCGGTCTCCAGCCCGACGGCCCCGAGATCAAGCTTGTCGGTGGCGCCCATGCGCCCGGCGGCGAACAGCAGCATTTCGGCCCGCACGTGGCGCCCGTTGGCAAGGCTGACCTCGACGTGATCACCGCTGTCCTCGACCTTGTCGATGGCCGAGCCGAGACGCAGATCAACGCCGTTGTCACGGATCTGGTGGGTAAATTCCTCGATGATCCGGGTGTCGATGAAATCGAGGAAGCTGTCGCGCGGCTCGATCAGGGTGACCCGCACGTCGAGGGCCGAGTACATCGTGGCATACTCGACGCCGATCACCCCCGCGCCGACAACGATCAGGTTGCGCGGGATCCGGCCCAGTTCGAGGAACTCATCGCTGTCGACGACTGTCGATCCGTTGAACGGCACGGTATCGGGGCGGTAGGTTTTCGTACCCGTCGAGATCAGGAAATTGTCGGCGGTCAGGCGGGTCACGTCGCCCGCTTCGGTGGCGACCTCGATTGTGTGCGAATCCACGAAGCGCGCCATGCCGTTCAGCGTTTCGACATGGTTGCGGTTGAACTGGTGTTCCAGCACGTCGACCTCGTAATCGAGCGTCTTGTGCAGGCGCGACTTGAGGTCCTGGGCGCCGATATCCTCCTTCACGCGGTAAGACCGGCCGTAGAAGCTCCGCTCCCGCCAGCCCGAAAGGTTCAGCACGGTCTCGCGGAGGGTTTTCGACGGGATCGTGCCGGTGTGGACGGAAACGCCGCCGAGCCTGTCCTTGCGATCGACCACGAGGACGCGGCGCTTGAGCTTGCCCGCCTGAATGGCGGCGGACCGCCCGGCCGGGCCGGAGCCGATGATGATAAGGTCGTAGTGGCTCATGCTTTACCTTCCCGGTTCTGATGAGGGGGTCGCGGCCCTAGCGCGCGTAGAGCGCCTCGGCGTGGAAGGCCACGTGATCCTCCATGAAGGTGGAAACGAAGAAATAACTGTGATCGTATCCCGGCTGCATCCGCAGGGTGGCCTGCTGGCGCCGGGTTGCGGCGGCTTCGGCCAGCGCCTCGGGCATCAGCAGGTCAAGGAACTGGTCCTTGGTGCCCGTATCGGTGAGGACGGGGCCATCGAAACCGGCCTCGCGCATCAGCAGGGTCGCGTCATGGGCGGCCCACGCGGCCTCGTCCGGGCCGAGATAGGCGCCGAACTGCTTGCGGCCCCAGTCGGAGCGCGAAGGATGGCAGATCGGCGCGAACGCCGAAACCGAGGCGAAGCGTCCCGGCAGCCCCATCGCCAGCGTCAGCGCCCCGTGCCCGCCCATCGAATGGCCACTGATCGCCTGACGCTCCTCGTCGACGGCGAAGGTCCGGGTAATCAGGCGCGGCAGTTCCTCGGCGACGTAATCCCACATGCGGAAATTCGGGCGCCACGGATCCTGCGTGGCATTGACGTAGAATCCCGCCCCCTGCCCGAGGTCGAACGCATCGTCATCCGCCACGCCCGCACCCCGCGGCGACGTGTCGGGAAAGACGAGCGCGATGCCCTGTTCGGCGGCCCATCCCTGCGCACCGGCCTTGACCATCGCGTTCTCGTGCGTGCAGGTGAGGCCCGAAAGGTACCACAGTACCGGCACCGGCCCGTCGCGCGCCTCCTCGGGAAGGAACAGACCGAAGGTCATGTCACAGCCCGTGACCTCGGATTTATGGGTGTAAACGCCCTGCACCCCGCCGAAGCAGGCGTTCTCGGATACCGTTTCCATGGCTCGTTCCTCCGCTCGCAGATGGATGGCACGTGTTGACCACGGTGACACCGGCTCTGGCAACCCCCGTCATGCGTCATATCATTCAATAAAGCGGCGCAACCCAGCCGATCACCAGCGACACAGTCACGACCGCCACCGTCGTCGAGATCAGGATGGCGGCCGAAACGCGTTGCGGCGCGACATCGTAGTGCTGCGCGAGGATGTAGACATTGCCGGCCACGGGCAGGGCGGCCGCGGCGATCATGACGGCCGCCGGGTACGGGTCGACCGGGAACAGGACAAGCGCCGACAGCGCCACGAAGGCAGGATGCAGCACCAGCTTGCAGAACGACAGCCAGCCCGCCACGAACGGGCGCTCGGCCGACTTGGACGCCAGCGACGCGCCGATGGCGAAGAGCGCGCCCGGCGTTGCCGCCCCACCCAGCAGCGTCAGGAACTGGTTCATCACTTCGGGGATCGGAAGGTCGAACGCCGACCACGAGAGCCCCAGAACGATCGAGACGATCATGGGGTTTTTCAACAGCCCCATCCCCACGGTGCGCAGGATGCCCAGCGACATCCGCCCGTCGCGCGTGCCGGTGACGATGATGACGATGAGCGAACTGAACACGATGAGGTCCACCGCCAACACCAGCATCACCGGCCCGATCGCCGCCTCGCCCATGAGCAGGGTAAGCATGGGCACGCCCATGAACCCGGTATTGCCGATGACGGCGCATTGCGCCTCGAAGGCGGCCACCTCGGCCTTGGCCCGGCGAAAGAGAGCGACAAGCGTGGCGAGCCCGTAGACCATGCCACAGCCCCAGAGATAGGCGATGACGAAGTTCCAATCCAGCACGTCGCCAAGCGACAGGTTGGCGGAAAAGCGGAACAGCATCGCCGAAAGCGCGAAGTAGAACACGAACTTCGTCAACCAGGCGGTCGCGGCCTCGGTGAAGAACCCGGTGCGCCCGGCGCCGTAACCCAGCCCGATGATCAGGAAAAACGGCAGGGTCTGCAAGAAGATCGCCAGCATGGACGCTTCGTAGCATCCCCGCCGCCGGGGTCAATCTTGTTCGGCCGGGAGGGGGCGCTGCCCCCGTCGCCCTTGCGGGCGACTCCCCCGGGGTATTTCGCCCGAGAAGAAACCGCGGTTCGGTCACCCGCTGCCGATCAGCACGCCCGCGCCGAAGACGAGCGCCCCGCCCAGCACGACCTGGAACGCTGCGCGAAAGAACGGCGTTTCCATGTAGCGGTTCTGGATCCACGCGATCGCCCAGAGTTCGATGAAGACGACCGCGATCGCGATGAACGTGGCGGTCCAGAAATCCGGGATCAGGTAGGGCAGCGCGTGGCCCAGACCGCCCACGGTTGTCATGACGCCCGAGGCCAGGCCGCGCTTGAACGGGCTGCCGCGGCCGGACAGCTCGCCATCGTCGCTGGCCGCCTCGGTGAAGCCCATCGAGATGCCCGCCCCGACAGAGGCGGCCAGACCGACGAGGAAGGTCGTCCACGTGTTCTGCGTGGCGAAGGCCGTGGCGAAAATCGGGGCGAGCGTCGAGACGGATCCGTCCATGAGCCCGGCAAGACCCGGTTGCACCCAGGTCAGCACGAACTGGCGCTTGGCCGTTCGGTCCTCGACCTCGCGGGCATCGGCGGCGACATGGGCTTCCTGCAATTGTCCGGCGCGGTCATGATGGCGTGCCTCGGCGGCGGCCAGGTCTCCCAGCAACTTGCGCGTGTCGGCATCCGCCGTGCGCTGCGCCGCCTTGAGGTAGAAGCGTTCAGCATCCCGTTCCATCAACTCGGCCTCGTCACGGATGCGGTCGATTCCGAGATTCTCGACCAGCCAGACGGGGCGGCGCGCGTAGTAGCCGGCGACGTGCTCGCGCCGGATAAGCGGAATGACATCTCCGAACCGTTGGCTGTGCAGGCCGATGAGTTGGCGGCGGTGGCTGTCTTCTTCGGCGGCCATGCCGTCGAACATGCGGGCGGTATCCGGGTAGTCGGGGCGCAGCATTTCGGCGTAGCTTCGGTAGATGCGTGCATCGTCCTCCTCGGAAGAGATCGCGAGCGCGAGAATTTCCTGTTCGCTCAGGTCGGAAAAGCGGCGGCGGGAGGTGATACCCGGTATCATTGGCTGTACCCTTTTTAGAATGATTCCAATCTACCACGACGCGGCGGGGGTTCAAGCCCGCCATGCCAACGTGACGATCACGGCGGGCCCCGATCCCCCGGCGAGGACCTGCTTGCGGGGAGCGGGCGGCGCCGTCTAGACTGGCGCGGCGACGCGAGGGGGACGGGCATGACGGCCATGGCTGCCGAGATCAAGAAAGGCCGGAAGTTCGAGCAGGTGCTGGAAGGGGCGCGTGAGGTGTTCATGCGTGACGGCTTCGAGGGCGCCAGCGTCGATCACATCGCAAGGTCGGCCGGCGTCTCCAAGGCGACGCTTTACAGCTATTTTCCGGACAAACGACTGCTTTTCTCGGAGGTCGCGCGGCTGGAATGCAACCGGCAAGCCGAGGAGGCATTGCACGTCATCGGGGAGGACGCGCCGGTCGAGGAGGTTCTGCGCGAGGCGGCGAGCCGGATCGTTCGGTTCTTCCTGTCGGATTTCGGTCAGCAGGTATTCCGCATCTGCGTGGCCGAATCCCATCGCTTCCCCGAGTTGGGACGCCGCTTCTACGCCTCGGGGCCGGCGATGGTGCGCGAAAGGATCAGTGACGTTCTGGCCCCCCATGTCGCGGCGGGCGTTCTCCGGATCGATGACATGGACCTCGCGGCGAACCAGTTCGCGGAGCTGTGCAAGAGCGACCTGTTCGTGCGCTGCCTGTGCGGCGTCTGCGAAACAGTGACCGAGGCGGATATCGACCGTGTCGTCAGCGGGGCGGTCGATATGTTTCTAGCCCGGTACAGGGCCTGACCGCCGATCGCGGCAGGCATGATCGGCGCGCGGCAAGTCCGCCCCGAGGGATGGCCGCACACCGCGTCATCCCGGCGACATGCCCCGCAACCTCTCGGATCTTCGGCGCAGCAGTTCCACCGTGGTCAGCAGCGCGATCGAGATCGCGACGAGGATCGTCGCCACCGCGAGAATGGTCGGTGAGATCTGTTCGCGCAGGCCGGTGAACATCTGCCATGGCAGTGTCTTCTGCCCGGCGGACCCGACAAAGAGCACCACCACCACCTCGTCGAACGAGGTGATGAAGGCAAAGAGCCCGCCCGAGATGACCCCCGGAAGGATCAGCGGCATCTGCACGCGGAAAAATGTCGTGACCGGATCGGCGCCCATGTTGGCCGCCGCCCGTGTCAGCGAGCGGTCGAATCCCACCAGCGTCGCCGTCACCGTGATGATGACAAAGGGAATGCCCAGCGCCGCGTGCGCCATAACGACGCCCCAGTAGGTGCCCTGCAGCCCCAGCCGTGAATAGAAGAAATACATCCCCGCCGCCGATATGATGAGCGGCACGATCATCGGCGAGATCAGGACCGCCATGATCGCGCGGCGGAAGGGCACGTGCTCGGAACTGAGCCCGATCGCGGCGAGCGTGCCGAACCCGACGGCCAGAAGCGTTGCCACCGGGGCGATCGACACCGAGTTCCACATCGCCTGCTGCCAGTCGTCGTTGGTGAAGAAATCGCGGTAATGCTTCAACGAATACCCGTCCGGGTCGAAGCGCAGCATCTCGGGCGTGAAGGTGAAGAAATTCTCGGCGTTGAAGGACAGCGGCATGACCACGAGGATCGGCGTGATCAGGAAGACGAAGATCGCCCCGCAGATCACCCGGAAGGCATAGTGCCAGAAAACCTGCCCCGGTGTCAGGTAGGGGACGAGATGCGCGCGGTACCGGCCTTCGCCGATCCAGTAGATGAACCAGCCGAAGAACCAGCCGAAAATGGTGCCGATGACGAGGCCCGGCGCCCCGCCCCAGAACAGGCCCAGTGCCGCGAAAAGACCAAGGATACCCCAGCGCACGCCCTTTTCCTGCGCGGTGTCCAGAAGGCCCAGCGCCAGAAACCCGAGCGCGGCGATGACAAGTGCACCACCGAGGATGCCCAGCAGCCCCGACCCCTGCGCGGTGCCCACGAAAAGCCCGGCAAAAGCCCCTGCCGCCGCCACGACCGGCAGCGCGAAGGACAGGGGTTTCTTTTCGGATTGTACGAGAGAAATCGTGCTCATGTCCGCTACCCCAGCTTCACGTTGTCGATGCCGACGATCTTGTCATAGGCCCAGTAGAGGACCAGCACGACAACCAGCAGGATGCTGCCCAGTGCCGCCGCGAGGCCCCAGTTGAGTGACGAGGAGATATGATAGGCGATCCGGTTCGAGATGAACGTGCCCGTCGTGCCCCCGACGATTTCGGGCGTGATGTAGTACCCGATCGACAGGATGAAGACGAGGATCGAGCCCGCGCCGATACCCGGCACCGATTGCGGGAAGTAGACGCGCCAGAACGCCGTCCAGTTCGTTGCGCCCAGTGACCTCGCTGCGCGCACGTAACTGGGCGGGATGGTTTGCATCACCGAGTACATCGGCAGGATCATGAAGGGCAGCAGGATGTGCGTCATCGCCACGATCGTGCCGAACTGGTTGTTGATCATCACCAGCCGACTGGCGTCATCCACCATGCCCAGCCAGACCAGCACGTCGTTGATCACGCCCTGTTGCTGAAGCATCACCTTCCACGCGGAGGTTCTCACCAGCAACGACGTCCAGAAGGGCAGCAGCACGAGGATCATCAGCAGGTTCGCGGTGCGCATCGGCAGGTTGGACAGAAGCCAGGCCACCGGGTACCCTAGGAGAATGCAACTGCCGGTGATCACGAGGCTCATGAAGAGCGTCCGCTCGAACAGCATGATGTAGATCTGCTGGTTCTCGGGGCGCGCCTCGGGGCCGTCGGTGCTTTTCTGCATGTCGACGGCGTTCAGGAAATAGCCACTCGTGAACTCGGGGCTGTAAATCTTGATCGTGCGCCACGTCGCGTTGGCGCCCCAATCCTCGT
The DNA here is from genome assembly GCF_047086965.1 of Roseovarius halophilus (ex Wu et al. 2025). NCBI lineage: Bacteria > Pseudomonadati > Pseudomonadota > Alphaproteobacteria > Rhodobacterales > Roseobacteraceae > Roseovarius > Roseovarius halophilus (ex Wu et al. 2025). The sequence continues at coordinate 10,848 of NZ_JBKOTX010000059.1, forward strand.
CCATCGCCACGAACGCGTCCTTGAACGCGATTTCGGGCTGGTCGGCCAGCATCTGCTGCGCGGCGCGAAGCTCGGCCGCGCCGGGGCCGTCATAGCCCGAAAGGTCCGCCCCGGACTTGAGATCCTGGACAAGCGCGATCTTCACGCCCTCCCACGGCTCCTCCTCGCGCACGATGTCCTCGTCCTCGATGGCCGTGAAAAGCGCAAAGGCGGCATAGGCCCGGGCGGTACGCGGCAACAATTCGGAAATTTCCGCGCCGGGCACGAACCCGATGTCACCACTGTAGTCATCGTCGGTGAGAGTGGACAGCCGGGTGCGCTGCTGACCAAGCAACGCGCTGTTGCCCGTTGCGCCCTCGCCGCCCGACATCAGCGCGTACCAGAAGGCTTCTTCCTCCCACGCGTCGTTGAAATCCTCGAGGGCGTCGATATGGTCCTCGCCGATATCGTCCACGTTGCGGCCGGACGACCGGAACAGCGAGGAGATGCCCGTTTGCTCATAATTCAGGCGGGTGCCGAGCCTTGTATGTTCCTTGGCCTCCGAGGCCATGAACAGGTCGTAATACAGGGCTTCGTAGACGATCTCGCCCGGTGTTTCCTCGGCATCGGGCGACCAGTCGGCAAGCGTCTCGACCGTGTAAGGCAGCGTGTTCGACACGATCTGGTTTTCGACCGACCGGAACAGCATGTCGAGGATCGGTGCGATGAACGTCACGAGGACAAAGATCAGAAGCGGCGCGATCAGCCCGAAGGCGCGCATCTTCTGCGCCCTCAGGGCGCGTTGCAGGCTGCGCTTCAGCGGTGTGCCGTCCGCGGCCAGAACCGGGCCGGTATCGGTTGTATCGCTCATCTTGTCCCCGTTGGAATTCTTGTTCTTGTGCGGGGGGCCCGGTGGCCGGGCCCCGCCGCGTCAATCACGGCACTGGCGGGTTACTGCGCCAGCCACGCCTGGAACTTGGCGTCGATGTCGTCACGGTAGTCCGCCCAGAACTCGTAGTTGTACAGCAACGTGTTCTCGGCGTTATCCGGATCGGTCGGCATGTGCGGGGCCATTTCGATACCCAGCTCGGCATGCTTGGTGACCTTGGGCGCCGAGGACTCACGGGCCGGGCCGTAGGAGATGTACTTGGCCTGATCCGCCAGACGCTGCGTATCGGTCGCGAAATAGATGAAGTCCATCGCGCGGTTCAGGCGGTCTTCCGGCAGGTCGGCGGGGATGATCCAGCCGTCCAGGTCGAACACCTGCATGTCCCACATCATGCCGACGGGCTGGTCCTGCTCCTCGATCACGCTGAACAGGCGGCCGTTGTAGGTCGAGCCCATGAACACCTCGCCATCGGCCAGCAATTGCGGCGTGTCCGCGCCGGCCGACCACCAGACCACGTCGTCCTTGATCTCGTCGAGCTTGTCGAGCGCGCGCTGCTGACCGTCCGCGGTCGCCAGCACGTCATAGATCTCGTCCTTCGCGACACCGTCACAATACAGCGCCCACTCCATGTTGTTGATCGGGCGCTTCTCCAGGCTGCGCTTGCCCGGATACGTTTCGGTGTCCCAGACATCGCAGACACTGCTCGGCGGTTCGGTCCCCTCGGGCACCATGTCGGTACGATACCCGAACGTGGTGGAATACACGATCTGCGGAATGAAACAGTCACTCACCAGCAGGTCGCCGAAATCATCCTCGGCCGACGTGCCGTCGGGCGCGGGGGCAAGGTGGTCGTCAGGGTCGATTTCCATCGCGAGCCCCTCGTCGCACAGGCGCATCGCGTCGGCGGCGACCACGTCAACCACGTCCCACGTGACGTTGCCGGCCTCGTCCATCGCGCGGAGCTTGGCGACGGCCTCGTTCGAGCTCTCGTCCCAGACCACTTCGAGGTCGGGGTTCATTTCCTTGTAGGGTTCGGCATAGGCGTTCACCTGGCTTGCCTGGTACGCGCCCCCCCAGGAAACCAGGGTCATGCTGTCGGCCATGTCGCCGTCTTGCGCCACCGCGGCACCCGCGGTGACGGTCAACGCCGTCGTGGCAAGAAGTGTTTTAGCGAGTTTCATCTCATACTCCCAAGTATCATCCCGTTTTCGTTCTCGGGCTTCGCGTTACGGGTGAAACCAACGAAGCCTCAGGGTAATCGCGCCCGGCCGGGCGCGAATGCTTCATGATCCTAGACCGTATCAAGTGCACGGCAATCGCGCGGCAGCCAACCGATCTCGACCTGTTCGCCCGGCTTGAGACGGCGCTGATCGGCCGAATTGCGTGTCTTGATGATGAAGTCGTCCTTGCCCGCAACTTTCAGGCGGGTCCGGAACACGTCGCCCATGTAAATGAACTCCGCCACCTCGGCCTTGAGCGTGTGCGCGTCCTCGCCCAGCTTGGACACGTCGACCTCGACGCGTTCCGGCCGGATCGAGATCGTCGTCCGCTCCCCCGGCTGGCTGACATTCACCGGCTTGGCGTCGATCAGCTCGCCATCGTCCAGCTCGACCAGCGCGAGATCGCCCTTGATCTCCTTGATGGTGCCTTCCATCGTGTTGTTTTCGCCAATGAACTGCGCGACGAAGCTGTTTTCGGGGCTTTCGTACAACTCGTCCGGCGCGGCAAGCTGCTGGATACGACCGTCATCGAACACGGCAACCCGGTCCGACATCGTCAGGGCCTCGGTCTGGTCGTGGGTCACGTAAACGGTCGTGATCCCCAGCTCGTGCGCGAGGTTGGTGATCTCGAACTGCATGTGCTCGCGCAGCTGCTTGTCCAGCGCGCCCAGCGGCTCGTCCATCAGCACCAGCTCGGGCTCGAAAACCAGCGCGCGCGCCAGCGCCACCCGCTGTTGCTGCCCGCCCGAAAGCTGCGCCGGCCGCCGGCCGCCGAACTCGCCCATCTGCACCATTTCCAAGGCGCGCTTGACCTTTTCCTCGCGCTGCGACTTGCCGATCTTGCGCACTTCCAGCGGAAAGCTCAGGTTCTCGGCGATCGTCATGTGCGGAAACAACGCATAGTTCTGGAACACCATGCCGATCCCGCGCTTGTGCGGCGGGATGTTGTTGATGCTGACCCCGTCAAGCATGATCTTGCCGTGCGTGGCCGTCTCGAAGCCCGCCAGCATCATCAGGCATGTGGTCTTGCCCGATCCGGACGGCCCCAGCATGGTCAGGAACTCGCCCTTGGGCATCGTGAGGTTGAGGTCCTTGACGACGAGTGTCTCACCGTCATAGCTCTTCTGAACGCGCTCGAACTCGACGAACGCATCGCTGTTCTTTGACCCGGTCAAAGGTAGCTCCCCGTGTTTATTACCGTGGTTTTCCCACGCTCGCCGGAAAATAAAACGCCAAAATTTTCCCGATGCAAGCTGAATGCCGCAAATTTTTAGCTGACGCGGGGCCTGCAGGAAGATTTTATCGTTTCCGGACAAAATTCAGGCAGATCGCCTGTTTACCTTCGTAGTGACCGGCCCCGCCGCATCCGGTGACGGGGCGGGGCCGGCATGTTTGCACGACCCTCAGCCGAGAACCTTGCCCGCGGCCTTCACCGTCTTCGTCACGATCTCGTCGGCTTCTTCGCGCGTCAGGCAGAAGGGCGGCGCAAAGCCCAGGATATCGCCCTGCGGCATGGCGCGGCCGATCACGTGATCCTCGGCCAGGGCCGCGGCAACCTGCGGGCCGACCTTGTCGGTGGCATCGAAGAAGGTACGGCTGTCGCGGTCCTTGACGAATTCGACGGCGCAGAGCATGCCCTCGCCTCGCACCTCGCCCACGTTGGGATGATCGTCCAGCGCGTCGGCCATCGTCCGGGTCAGGTAGGTCCCGACATCGCGGTTGTTGGCGATCAGGTCCAGCTCGTCCAGCAGCTTGAGGTTGGCAACCCCGGCCGCGGCCCCGACGGGATGCGCCGAATAGGTCCAGCCATGCCCGATCGGGCCGTTCTCGTCGGTGCCCTGTTCCAGTACCTTCCACATACGGTCACTGACGATGGAGCCGGAAAGCGGCGCATAGGCGCTGGTCAGGCCCTTGGCGATGGTGATCAGATCGGGCTTGAGCCCGTAATGATCGCTGCCGAACATCGACCCGAGACGCCCGAAACCGGTGACGACCTCGTCTGCGACAAGCAGGATGTCATGCTTTTCGAGGATCGGCTGGATCGCCTCCCAGTACCCGGCGGGCGGCGGCACGATGCCACCGGTGCCAAGGACGGGCTCGCCGATGAAGGCGGCGATGGTGTCGGCGCCCTCGCGGTCGATCAGCGCCTCCAGCTCGTCGGCGCAGTGCTGCACGAACTCGGCCTCGCTGAGGTCGAGATTGTCGCGGCGATAGTAATAGGGCGCCTCGGTGTGGATCACCTGGCTGAGCGGCAGGTCGAATTTCTTGTGGAACAGGTGAAGCCCCGTCAGCGACCCCGTCATAAGCCCCGAGCCGTGATAGCCGCGCCAGCGGCTGATGATCTTCTTTTTCTCGGGCCGGCCGAGGATGTTGTTGTAATACCAGATCAGCTTGACGTTGGTCTCGTTGGCATCGCTTCCCGACAGGCCGAAATAGACCTTGCTCATGTGATCGGGCGCGCGGTCCATGATCATCTTGGACAGGGTGATGCTGGCCTCGGTGCCGTGCCCGACATAGGCATGGTAATAGGCCAGCTCCTTGGCCTGCTCGGCGATGGCGTCGGCGATGTCCTGCCGGCCATAGCCGACGTTCACGCAGTAGAGCCCGGCAAACGCGTCAAGCAGCTTGTTCCCGTCACGATCCTCGATATGGCAGTTCGTGCCACCGGTGATCACCCGGTTGGGCGCCTCGCCTCGCGCGAATTGCGCGAGGTGGGTCGAGGGATGGAAGAAGTTTTCACGATCCCATTGATCGAGTTGGTCATTGCGCAGCATCGTCTTTCCTTTCATCGGGGGTCACGCCCCCCGGATTCATCTTGCCAAAAATACTCATGCGTCGGTGCGTCATGCCCAGTCGCGGCAGACGTACTTGATCTCCATGAATTCCTCCATGCCCCTGCGGGCACCTTCGCGGCCCAGGCCGGACTGCTTGACCCCGCCGAAGGGGATCGGCGCCCCCGTCACCTTGGTCCGGTTCACCGCCACCATGCCGAATTGCAGCGCCCGCGTCACGCGGTAGATGCGCCGGGGGTCATGGCTGTGCAGGTAGGCCACCAGCCCGTACTCGGTGTCGTTGGCCTTGGTCACGGCCTCGTCCTCGGTGTCGAAGGGCGCGATGGCGGCCACGGGTCCGAAGGTCTCCTCGTTCATGATCGCGGCGGTGTCCGGCACGTCCGTCAGCACGGTCGGCCGGTAGAAGAGCGGGCCCAGATCGTCGCGCGTGCCACCGCAGGCCAGCTTGGCGCCGTTGTTCAGCGCGTCGGCCACGTGCTCCTCCTGTTTCCGCACCGCCTTCTCGTTCATCAGCGGGCCGATATCGGGGTCGTCCATACCACGGCCGAGCGTCAGGTCGCGCGTCGCCTTGGCGAAGCGGTCGCAGAACTCCTCGTAGATGGCCCGCTCCACGTAGATGCGGTTGGCGCCAAGGCAGTCCTGCCCAGAAGTCGCCCACTTGGCCGCCATCGTCTCCTCTATCGCGATGTCCATGTCCGCGCCCTTGAAGACGATGACGGGGGCATGACCGCCCAGCTCCATCACCAGCTTCTTCACCGTGCCGGCGCATTGTCGGTACAGCAACCGCCCGATATCGGTCGACCCGGTGAAGGACAGCGCGCGCACGCGGGTATCCTCTGTCCACGGCTCGACCACCGTCGCGGCCCGGCCGGTGATCACGTTGAAAACGCCCTCCGGCACGCCCGCGCGCTCGGCCAGTTCGGCCAGCGCCAGCGCGGAATAGGGGGTTTCGCCCGACGGGTGCGCCACGACGGTGCAGCCCGCCGCCATCGCCGCCGCCGCCTTGCGCGTCAGCATGGCCGCGGGGAAGTTCCACGGCGTGACCAGCGCGGCGACGCCCACCGGCTCCAGCCACAGCTCGACCTCGGCATCGGGCAGGTGGCTGGTCACGCCCTCGATATTCGGGCGCTTGGATTCCTCGGCATAATACTCCACGAAACTGGCGGCGTAATCGATCTCGCCGCGCGCCTCCGACAGGGGCTTGCCCTGTTCCAGCACCATGATGCGGGCCAGATCCTCGCGGTGTTCGATCATCAGGTCGAACCAGCGGCGCAGGATCGCGGAACGGTCCTGCGGCAGGGTCATCGACCAGCCGGCGAACGCAGCCTGCGCCGCATCGACCGCCGCGCGCGATTGCCCGGCCGACAGGCTGGCGACATCGCCCAGCGCCGTGCCGTCGGCGGGGTTGGTCACGGCGATGGTTTCACCGCCCTCGCCGGCGGTCCATTTGCCGTTCACGTAGGAAAAATTCCGGACAAGCCGCGTATCGGTGACGCCGTTGCGTGTCCAGATCGCTGAATCCGACATTCGGTACCCTCCTTGTTGGAAGAATAATATCCTTTCCGCAAAGAAATCGGGGCTGAACCTTGGGGCGTTTTAAGAATTTTCTTCTGCCAAATCCGGATCTGCAGAAGATTCCACTGCGCTTACGGCCCCGCGCCCTGCTCCCGCCCCAGAAGAAGCGACAGGGGCGGCGCGGCGGGGCCCTTGACCGGCTTGGTCACGATATAGGTGAAATACCGCGCCAGCCCGATACGGGCCTCCAGCATCTCGTCGATCAGGCGCTGGTAGGCGTCGATATCGGTCGTGACGATCTGCAACAGGTAGTCGAACCCGCCGCCCAGCGCCCAACAGGCGGTGATCTCGTCGTAGTGCTGCACGCTTTCCTCGAAGGCGTGGAAGCTGGCCGGCGTGTGGTCGGCCAGCTCGGCGGCGACGAATACGGTAACATGCGGGCCCAGCTTCCTCAGGCTGATCCGCGCATGGTAGCCCTCGATGATGCCCGCCTGTTCAAGCCGGCGCAGCCGTTCCCAGCACGGGCTGGCAGACAGGCCCACGCGCGCGGCAAGCTGCGCCTTGGTGATCCGTCCCTCCGCCGAGAGGACCCCGAGAATTTCCAGATCGCGCGCGTCCAGCTTCATGCGCCTCAGGCCCGGATCAGGGTGCCGGCTTCCGACCCGGCGAGCGTGTCGAACACATGGCTGGCGATGGCGGTGTCCTGCGCGCCGGTGCCGGTGAGGTCGGCGATGGTGATGTCCTCCGCCCCGCGCCGGCCCGGCGCCTCCCCGAGGATGACCTGCCCCAGCTCGGCGGGAATGCCGCGCTCCCACAGGCCGGCCGCCTTGGCGCTGCGCAACTCGCCCATGATCTCGGTCTGGCTAACCCGGTCGGCGACATAGAGGTCGGCCTGCGCCAGCGCCCCCGGGTCGATCTCGTTCTTGCCTTCCTGGTCTGACCCCATGGCGGTGACATGCAGCCCCGGATGCAGCCATTCGGCCTTCAGGACGGGGTCGCGCGCGGGGGTGGTGGTGACGACAAGCTGGCTCCGTCCCACGGCCGCGGCCGGATCATCGGTCGCCTCCGCCTCGATTCCCAGCAGCTTGAACAGGTCACTGGCGCATCTCCGCGCCTTGGCGGCATCACGCCCCCAGACCAGCAGATGCCGGAAGGGGCGCACCAAGTGCGCGGCCTGCATCTGCAACCGCGCCTGCACACCGGTGCCGATGACCGTGGCCGTCTCGACCGTTTCCGGCGCCATGTGCCGGGCGGCCACGGCGCCCGCGGCGGCGGTGCGGATATCCGTCAGGTAGCCGTTGTCCAGAAAAAGCGCACGGACCAGCCCCGTCTGCGCCGAGAACAGGATCATCAGCCCGTTGAGCGACGACAGGCCCAGCTTGGGGTTGTCGAAGAAACCGGGGCTGACCTTGATCGCGAAGCCATCGAAACCGGGAATGTAGGCGGTTTTGACATCCACCTCGCCATTGGCCATGGGCAGGTCCATCGACAGGACGGGGGGCATCACCACCTCGCCGCCGGCCAGCGCCGTGAAGGCGCGCTCCACCACGTCGATCGTTTCGATATCCAGCGCCACGACGTCGCGCAGCTCGTCCTCGGTCATGATGCGAATGTCATTCGCCATCGCCTGCCCCCTCTTTCGCAATTTCCCGCCCAATGCGGCCGGTGGTGCCGCCGGCCCCCACGCTTGCCCGCGGACGCGTCACGCGGCCCCCGCATAGGGCCGGCCCGGCACCGTGATATCGCCAAGCTGCACGTCCTGTCCGGTCACGATGCGCGTGAACATCCCCATGTCCAGGTTGCGGCCCGTCACGATCGTGGCCGTCGGCCCGCCCGGCGTGACCTTGCCCGTCAGCACCGCCGCCAGCCCCACGACGCAGGCGCCTTCGGCGACGATCCGGTCCTCGTAGTAAAGCACCTGCATGGCATGGTAAATCTCGTCCTCGCTGACCAGCACGACCTCGTCCAGCAGCTCGCGGCACATGGGGAAGCTCAGCCGGTTCTCCATCCCGATTCCGCCGCCGAGACTGTCGGCGAGCGACGGCACCTCCGCGACCTCCACAGGGTGGCCCGCACGGATCGAGTCGTGCATCGCCGCGCCGCGCTCCATCGTGACGCCCACCACGCGGATATCCGGATTGATCGAGCGGGCGGCACGCGCCACGCCGGCGGCCAGCCCGCCCCCCGAAAGCGGCACCAGAAGCGTGTGAAGGTCCGGGCGCGCCGCCAGCATTTCCAGCCCGATCGTGCCCTGCCCGGCAATCACCAGCGGGTCGTCGAAGGGCGATATCTCGACAAGTCCCTCCTCGGCCACCAGCCGCTGCGATTCGGCCAGCGCGTCGTCCTGACTGCGGCCCGTGATGCGCACCTCTGCGCCCAGCGCCCTGATCCCGTCAACCTTGGCCCGCGGCACCAGGTCCGACATGCAGATCACCGCGCGCATCCCCCGCTGGCGTGCCGCATAGGCCACGCCACGGCCATGATTGCCCGTCGAGCAGCACGTCACGCCGGCGGCATCGCCCACGCCGGCCACGGCGTTGAGCGCCCCGCGCAGCTTGAAGGCGCCGATCGGCTGCATGTTCTCCAGCTTGAGCAGGAAATCATGCCCGGCCCGCGCGCTCATGAACGGCGACGGCACCAGCGGCGTGCCATCGGCGACCCCGCGGATCGTCCGCGCCGCCTGCATGATGTCGGCCAGTGTCGGCTGCATTCATCCCTCCACGCTGCTGAACAGGCACTCTTGCCGCGGCCGAGCCTATCGTCAACTCTGCGACAGAAGTTTTCCTGAAAACGACATCCGATGGCGTATTTCTTGGGGCGACACCCGAAGAAACCCACAGTATGGCGGCGTGACCGTCGAAATACAGGACATGACATGAGCCAGAAAGATCTCCCCTTCTCCGGCGCCGAATTCCGGCGCCGTGTCGACAAGACCCGCGCCGAGATGGCCGCGCGCGGCATCGACCTGATGTTCGTCACCGACCCGTCGAACCAGAACTGGCTGACGGGGTATGACGGCTGGTCGTTCTACGTGCATCAGGGCGTGCTTCTGCCGATGGAAGGGGATCCGGTGTGGTGGGGCCGCTACATGGACATGCTGGGCGGCCGGCGCACCTGCTGGATGGCGGATGACAACATCGTCGGCTATGCCGATCACTACGTGCAATCCACCGTGCGTCACCCGATGCAGGACCTGGCCACGCATATCCGCGCGATGGGGCTGGAGACCGCGCGGATCGGTGTTGAGATGGAAAACTACTACTACTCGGCCAAGGCCCACGAAGTACTGGTCGCGGAACTGCCCGGCGCCCGGATCGTGGACGCCACCGCGCTGGTCAACTGGCAGCGGCTGGTGAAGTCAGAGGAAGAGGTCGCCTTTATCCGCAACGCCGCCCGCATCACCGAAAAGGTCGTGCAGACCGCGCTGGACCGGGCCGAACCGGGCCTGCGCAAGAACGATCTGGTGGCCGACATCTTCCAGGCCGGGATCTCGGGCGTCGACGACATCTGGGGCGACTATCCCGCGATCGTGCCGCTCACGCCCTCCGGCCTCGATGCGACCGCCGCACACCTGACATGGAACGGCCAGCCGATGCGCGAGGGCGAGGCGACCTTCTTCGAGTTGTCGGGCTGCTATCGGCGCTATCATGCGCCGCTGTGCCGGACGGTCTACCTCGGCACCCCGCCGGCCGAGATGCTGGAGGCCGAGAAGGCCCAGGTCGAGGGGATCGAGGCCGGGCTGGCGGCCGCGCGCGCCGGCAACCGGACCTGCGACATCGCCAACGCCTTTCTGGGCGTTCTGGAAAAATACGGGATCAAGCGCGAGGGGCGCTGCGGCTATCCGATCGGCCTGAGCTACCCGCCGGACTGGGGCGAGCGTACCGCGTCGATCCGCAGCGAGGATGAAACCGTGCTGGAACCCGGCATGACCTTCCATTTCATGCCCGCGCTCTGGATGGACACGTGGGGGCTGGAAACCACCGAGACCATCCTCATCCGCGAGACCGGCGCCGCCGAGGCGGTGTGCGACGTCCCGCGCAAGATGTTCGTCAAGTCGTAGGGCCGGGCGCGGCGTGCCCGACATCCGTCGGGCGCGACCGAAACCGTCCCGGCCACGGGGTGGCATTCCACGCCGGCGCGCCGGCCCACGGCCGGGATCGAGCCTGTTTCACGGATCATGGCCAGCAGGTCGGCCTTGCCCGGTCCCGTCATGAAAGCGCCCTCGACCACCAACCTGATATGCAGCGTGCCCCCCGCGCACCCGGCTTCCTGCTCCGTCATGGCATCACTTCCGTCGGATCGTCTCCACCCGCGCATCGTCACGGACGCAACCGCCCGCGCTCAGGCAAGCACGGGCCGGCATCGCGATCACGGTGGGCGGACGGGTCAGCTTGCCGCCTTCATCAGCCCGTCCTTTTCGATCTGCGCATGCGCCATGTCCAGCGCCTTCCAGGCCCGCTCGGTCAAGGCGTCGATCTCGTCGCGGGTGATGACGAGCGGCGGCGAAATCACCATCCGGTCGCCGACATGGCGCATCACGAGGCCGTTGGCAAAGCAGTTTTCCCTGCAGATCTGCCCGGCCGTACCGGCGCTCGCCGCGAACTTGGCACGGCTGGCCTTGTCCGGGCTCAGCGCGAGCGAGCCGATGTGCCCCACGATCCGCGTCTCGCCGACCAGCGGGTGATCGGCCAGCGCCTCCCATTTTTCCTTCAGGTACGGCCCCGTTTCCTTGGCGGCACGGGCCACGATGCCCTCCTCGTCGAGGATGCGCAGGTTTTCCAGTGCCACGGCACAGGTCACGGGATGCCCCGAATAGGTGTAGCCATGGGCGAATTCGCAGGCGTTCAGCACCTCGGCCACCTCGTCGCTGACCAGTGAACCGCCGATCGGCGCATAGCCGGAACTCAGCCCCTTGGCCACTGTCATCACGTCCGGGCGGATATCGTAGGTTTCCGATCCGAACCAGTTGCCGGTGCGGCCGAATCCGCAAATCACCTCGTCGGCGATCAGCAGGATGTTGTACTTGCGGCAGATGCGCTGGATCTCGGGCCAGTAGGTGTCGGGCGGGATGATGACGCCGCCCGCGCCTTGGATCGGCTCCCCGATGAAGGCGGCGACCCTGTCCTCGCCCAGTTCGAGAATCGCCTCCTCCAACTGGCGGGCCCGGGCAAGGCCGAACGCCGCGGGGTCCATGTCACCGCCCTCGGCGTACCAGTGCGGCTGGTCGATGTGATGGATATCAGGGATCGGCAGCCCGCCCTGCGCGTGCATCGGCGACATGCCGCCAAGGCTGGCGCTGCCCACGCTGGACCCGTGATAGGCGTTCTTGCGGCTGATGATCACCTTCTTCTCGGGGTGGCCCTTCTGCGCCCAGTAGGTGCGGACCAGTCGGATATTGGTATCATTCGCCTCGGACCCGGAGGAGGCAAAGAAAACGTGGTTCAGGTCATGCGGCGTGAGCTCGGCCAGCCGGTCGGCCAGCGCGATGGCCGGCACATGGGTCGTCTGGAAGAACGTGTTGTAATAAGGCAATTCCTTCATCTGGCGCGCGGCCGCCTCGGCCAGCTCGTCGCGCCCGTACCCGATGTTCACGCACCACAGCCCCGCCATGGCATCCAGGTAATCGTTGCCGTCGCTGTCGGTCAGCGTCACGCCGCGCGCCCGCGTGATCACGCGGGCGCCCTTGGCGTTCAATTCGTTTCCCTGCGTGAACGGGTGCAGGTGATGCGCGGCATCCAGCGCCTGCAATTCGGCCGTGGGCATGTGATTGGTGATAAGGGTCATGTCATGTCTCTCGGTTCTGGATTCGGGCACTGGCGCGTGTCAGGCGCGTTCCGATCAGAATATGATCAAATGTCATGCTGTCAATCGAATCAGCTCCGGCCGTCCGAACGCTCGAGCGATTGGCGCACCTGCTCCATCCCCTGGATCACGTCCTCCCGGATCGCGCGGGCGGCAGTTTCCGCATCCCGCGCATGCATCGCGTCAAGCATCGCCTTGTGCTTGTCCGGCAGGTTCTGGGTACCCATGCGCCCGCATACCACCCTCAGCGACGGCCCGAATCGCAGCCACAGCCCATCGGCCAGATCGGCGAGAATCGGCGCCTGCGCGATTTCGTATATCCGGATGTGGAACCGGTAGTTCAGCTCAAGGTAAGCCCGCAGGTCACCGCGCGCGATCGCGCCGTCCAGCACCCCGTCCAGACCGGAAAGTTCATCAAGGTCCTCAAGGGTCGCACGCTCGGTCGCGCGCAAGGTAAGATGCGGATCAAGCCATTGGCGTGCCAGTATTAATTCGCTTATGTTATCCGCCGTCAACAGCGGCACGCCAACCCGCCGGTTGCCGCGCGATTCCAGCGCGCCCTCCGCGATCAGACGCCGGATCGCCTCGCGGACGGGCGTCATCCCCGCCCCCAGCCGGCCGGTCAACCCCTGGATCGTCACCGGCTGCCCCGGCGCAAGATCGCCGAACAGCACAAGATCGCGCAATTGCCGGTAGATGACCTCGTGCGCGGGCAGGCGCGGCGTATCTGCTGAATTTTCAGTCGTTCTGTCGGTGGCCTGCGCCATGTCAGCCGCCCTTCCCTGCACGTCCCGAATGTCGATGGTTGCGAGTTTAGCGGCTGCGTGAAAACATTACCATATTGCCAAGCGCGGAAATATTTGATCAAATCTGCCGCCAAGGCATGGAAAGTGCCGAGCAAACGGGGAGAAACCAATGCGAAACATCATCCTGACGACAACCGCCGCCCTTGCGCTGGGCGCGGCCTCGGCCACGGCCGAGGAAGTGCGCGTCTACAACTGGTCAGACTACATCGACGAGGACCTGCTGACCAAGTTCGAGGAGGAGACCGGCCTCGACCTGATCTACGACGTCTTCGACAGCAACGAATTGCTGGAAACCAAGATGCTCGCGGGCGGGTCGGGCTACGACGTCGTCGTTCCCTCGGGCACCTTCCTGCAGCGGCAGATTTCGGCGGGCGCCTTCCAGAAGCTCGACAAATCCAAGCTGCCCAACCTCGAACACATGTGGGACGTCATCCAGGAACGGACGGCAACTTACGATCCGGGCCACGAATATTCCATCAACTACATGTGGGGCACGACCGGCATCGGCGTGAACGTGGACGAGGTGAAAGAAGCGCTCGGCGACGATGCGCCCATGGGCTCGCTCGACCTGCTCTTCGACCCCGAAAACATGGAAAAACTGGCCGATTGTGGCGTTCATTTCCTCGATGCACCCGTCGAGATGATTCCCGCGGCGCTCGCATGGCTTGGCGAGAACCCCGACAGCCACGACCCCGATATCATCGCCAAGGCCGAGCCTGTTCTGGCCGCCGTGCGCCCGCATGTGCAGAAGTTCCACAGCAGCGAATACATCAACGCGCTGGCCAATGGCGACATCTGCGTGGCCTTCGGCTGGTCCGGCGACGTGCTGCAGGCGCGCTGGCGCGCTGAAGAGGCCGATAACGGCGTCAACATCGCCTACAACGCCCCCAGCGAAGGTGCGCTGATGTGGTTCGACATGATGGCGATTCCCGCGGATGCGCCCAACCCCGAAGGCGCGCACAAGTTCCTGAACTTCATCATGGACCCCGATAACATCGCCGCGGCCTCGAACTATGTCTACTACGCCAACGGCAACAAGGACTCGCAGGAACTGCTGGTCGAGGACGTGATCGGCGATCCGGCGGTCTATCCCGACGAGGACACGCTGGAAAACCTCTACACCACGCGTCCCTACCCCGCCAAGGTGCAGCGCGTCGTCACGCGCATGTGGACCAAGATCAAGTCGGGCACCTGAACCCGATCGACACCAGGCCCGCGCAGCACCGGCTGCGCGGGCCGCTTCTTTCTGGGCGGGGACAGCAGAAACATGAGCGAAACAGCCTTTGAACCGTGGAACGATCCCGAGGCGACGCCCCTGATCCGGTTCCGTGACGTCACCAAGCGCTTCGGTGACTTCACCGCGATCGACAAACAGACCTTCGACATCTACGAACGCGAATTCTTCGCCCTGCTCGGCCCGTCGGGCTGCGGCAAGACGACGATGATGCGGATGCTGGCCGGTTTCGAGACACCGACGGAGGGCACGATCCTTCTGGGCGGCGAGGATATCGCGCCGATCCCGCCCAACAAGCGGGCAGTGAACATGATGTTCCAGTCCTACGCGCTGTTTCCGCATCTTTCCGTCTGGGAAAACATCGCCTTCGGCCTGAAACGCGCCGGGATGGAAAAGGCCCGCATCGCCGAACGCGTGGACGAAATGCTCAAGCTCACCCGGCTCGAGAAATTCGCGCGACGCAAGCCGCACCAGATATCGGGCGGCCAGCGGCAGCGCGTGGCGCTGGCGCGCAGCCTTGCCAAGGCGCCGAAACTGCTGCTGCTCGACGAACCGCTGGGCGCGCTCGACGCCAAGCTGCGGCAGGACACCCAGTTCGAGCTGATGGACATCCAGGAAAAGACCGGCACCACCTTCGTGATCGTCACCCACGACCAGGAAGAGGCGATGACCGTGGCCAGCCGCGTCGCGGTGATGGATCACGGCAAGATCATCCAGGCCGACACGCCCGCCCATATCTACGAACAGCCCAACTCGGTCTATGTGGCGGATTTCATCGGCGAGGTCACGATCCTCGACGGGACGGCCACCAAGGTAGAGGGCGGCTACGACGTCACCTTCGCCGAAGGCCAGCCGACGCTCTACGCCCAGACCGAGAGACAGTTCACGAGCGGGCAGTCCTGTCACCTCGCCATCCGCCCAGAGAAGATCACGATCTCCGCCGAGAAACCGGCGGACCGGCGGAACGTCCTCCGGGGACGGATCCACGACATCGCCTATCTCGGGAACATCTCGACATACCGTGTCGAACTGGACAACGGCCAGATCGTCAAGGCCCAGACCGCGAACACCCGCCGCCTCGCCCTGCGCCCCTTCACGTGGGAAGACGAGGTCTGGCTGAGCTGGACCGACACGGCCGGCGTCCTGCTGGAGAGCTGACGGATGCGCCGCTTCGCCCTGATCATCGTCCCGTACCTGTGGCTGCTGGCGCTGTTCCTCGTGCCGTTCCTGATCGTCCTCAAGATCAGCCTCAGCGACATCGCGCTGGCGATCCCGCCCTACACCCCCACGCTCGATCTCGGCGCCGGCTGGGACGGCATCAAGCGTTTCTTCGCCCAGCTCGATTTCGAGAACTTCACATTCCTCGCCACCGACGACCTCTACTGGAAGGCCTACCTGTCCTCCGTCCGTATCGCGGTGGTGGCCACGCTGTTCACGCTTCTGGTGGGCTATCCCATCGCCTACGGCATGGCGAACGCGCCTGACCACTGGCGGCCCACGCTCATGATGCTGGTGATCCTGCCCTTCTGGACCAGTTTCCTGATCCGGGTCTATTCCTGGATGGGGATCCTCTCGGGCGAAGGGTACCTGAACCAGCTGTTGCTGGGGCTGGGCCTGATCGGCGAACCCCTCACGATCCTGAACACCAACGTGGCCGTCTATATCGGCATCGTCTACACCTACCTGCCCTTCATGATCCTGCCGATCTACGCCGCGCTGGAGCGCATGGACGCCTCGCTGCTGGAAGCCGCGGAAGACCTCGGATGCTCCCGGCTCTCGGCCTTCTGGCTGGTCACGGTACCCCTTTCGCGTAACGGGATCATCGCGGGCAGTTTCCTCGTCTTCATCCCCACGATCGGCGAATTCGTGATCCCCTCGCTGCTGGGGGGCTCCCGGACATTGATGATCGGCAAGGTGCTGTGGGAGGAATTCTTCAACAATCGCGACTGGCCCGTCGCCTCTGCCGTCGCCGTGATCCTGCTGTTGATCCTGATCATCCCGATCATCCTCTTCCAGCGCAACGAACAGAAACAGCGGGAGGCCGAGGGATGAGACGCCTGACATGGTTCAACACGACGTCGCTGACCCTCGGCTTCGCCTTCCTGTACCTGCCGATGGTGATCCTGATCGTCTACAGCTTCAACGACTCCGAGCTGGTGACGGTCTGGGCGGGCTTCTCCACCCGGTGGTACGGCGAACTGATCCGCAACGAGGCCTTTCTCGACGCCGCCTGGGTCACGCTCCAGGTCGCGGTCATCAGCTCGACGATCGCCACGGTGCTGGGCACCATGGCCGCCTACGTGCTGGTCCGCGCGGGCCGGTTCGTCGGCCGCACGCTGTTCTCGGGCATGATCTATGCCCCGCTGGTCATGCCCGAGGTGATCACGGGCCTCTCGCTGCTGCTGCTCTTCATCGGGATCGGTCTCGATCGCGGGGTCTTCACCATCGTGCTCGCACACACGACCTTTTCCATGTGCTATGTGTCGGTGGTGGTGTCATCGCGACTCGTCAGCTTCGACCGCTCGCTCGAGGAGGCCGCGCTCGATCTCGGCTGCTCGTCGATGCAGGCCTTCCGCCTCGTGACCCTCCCGATCATCGCACCCGCGGTCATCTCGGGCTGGCTGCTGGCCTTCACGCTGTCGCTCGACGACCTCGTGATCGCCTCCTTCACGGCCGGGCCGTCGGCCACCACGCTGCCCATCAAGATCTGGTCGTCCATCCGGCTCGGCGTCAGCCCCGAGATCAACGCGCTGTCCACGATCCTGATCGCCATCGTCGCCATCGGCGTGATCTCGGCCTCGCTGATCACCAAGCGCGCGACCCTGCGCCGCGAAGCCGAGGAGCGCGCGGCCGAAAAGATCTGAGCCCGCCTATAAAAGGCGTGGCTGCGCCACACAGCATTCCCGGACGAGGGGCGCTGCCCCTCGTGCTCCCCGGGGTATTTCGGCCAAGAAGAAACCCACGCCCCCGCCCGGCATCTTCTCGGCCAAATACCCCCACCGGAGGCACCGTACATCTGCCCCGCTGACCTGCCACGGGATTTTTCCTCCATTTGGAATTAGCAGGTCGCTGAAGAAGTCTGTTTGTAAGGACGTTTTCCCGTCTTCCGTGGTTTGAGGGCGGTTTCTCCTGAGACTCGCCCCCCGGGCTCAGGATG
>NZ_JBKOTX010000060.1:0-28040 GCF_047086965.1 Roseovarius halophilus (ex Wu et al. 2025)
GCCTCGAATGTCAGCCTGCTTCTGCTGCTGGAAACGGTGCTCGGGCCGTTCTGGGTCTGGCTCGGCATCGGCGAGGTGCCGACCCCGGGCATGGTGCTGTTCCTCGAGGCGCAGGCGGCCGAGCTGGGGGCGGCCGACAACACGCTGCAGGCTTACGCGCGCGACCTGAGCGATTTCTTCACGTGGCTTTCGGCGAACGGGCACGATGCGGCGACCGCGACGCAGGCGGATATCGAGGCGTATCTGGTCCATTGCGACGATCAGGGGCTGGCACGGGCGACCCGGGCGCGGCGCCTGTCGGCGATCAAGCAACTCTACCGCTTCGCGTTCGAGGAAAAGCTGCGCGACGACAATCCGGCCATCCGCATCCGCGGGCCCGGCAAACAGCAAAGACTGCCCGGCACGCTGGACGTGGCCGAGGTCGACCGCCTGCTGCAGGCCGCCCGCGACCACGGGCGCGGCCCGGCGGACCGCAGCCGCAACACCTGCCTGATGGAGCTGCTTTACGCCACGGGGATGCGCGTGAGCGAACTCGTCGCGCTGCCCGTCGCCGCCGCCCGGGGTGATCCGCGCCTGCTGCTGATCCGCGGCAAGGCCGACAAGGAACGGCTGGTGCCGCTGTCCGCGCCCGCGCGAACCGCCCTGACAGGCTGGCTTGGCCATCGCGACAGCGCCGAGGAGGCCGCCAAGGCCAAGGGCCGGCCGCCGTCGGCCTTCCTGTTCCCGTCCCGCGGCCGGACGGGGCACCTGACGCGGCACCGTTTCTACCTGCTGATCAAGGAACTCGCCGTCGCCGCCGGCGTGCCCCCGGGCAACGTCACGCCGCACACGCTGCGCCACGCCTTCGCCACCCACCTGCTGGCGGGCGGCGCGGACCTGCGGGCGATCCAGACATTGCTGGGCCATGCCGACGTGGGCACGACCGAGATCTACACCCATGTGCTTGACGCGCGGCTGCGCGATCTCGTCCTTGACCATCACCCGCTGTCAACCGATGCCCGGCCCCCGGACGAGGATTGATCCCCGCGCCATTTGCCGCGCCGACGGGGCGAATGATCCCTTGAACGCGGCGGCCCGGCTGCCCATAACCGGACAATCATTGAAACAATCCTAGACCCGATGGAAACTGCATCACCTGTTCTTGACGCCACCTTCTGGCTCACCGCCGGGGCAATCCTCGGCCTGCTCGTCCTTTCCGGCTTCTTCTCGGGGAGCGAGACCGCCCTGACCGCCGCCTCGCGCGGCAAGTTGCGCGCGCAGGCCGACAAGGGCTCCAAGGGGGCCCGGCGCGCGCTCGACATCACCGAGGACAACGAGCGCCTGATCGGCTCTGTCCTGCTGGGCAACAACCTCGTGAACATCCTCGCCGCGTCGCTGGCGACGGCGCTGTTCACCCGGCTGTTCGGCGAATCCGGCGTGGCGCTGGCCACGCTGGTCATGACGCTGCTGGTCCTGATCTTCGCCGAGGTCCTGCCCAAGACCTACGCCATCACCAACGCCGAGGCCGCCGCCTCGCGCACCGCGCCGGTGATCAGCCTTGTCATCCGCGTGTTCGCGCCCGTCGTGGCCACGGTGCGGTGGTTCGTGCGCGGGGTCCTGCGTGTCTTCGGCGTGCAGACCGATCCCGACAGCCATATCCTTGCCGTGCGCGAGGAAATCGCCGGCGCGCTCTACCTCGGCCATTCCGAAGGGGTGGTCGAGAAGGAGGACCGCGACCGCATCCTCGGCGCGCTCGACCTCGGGGAGCGCGCGGTGGAGGAAATCATGCTCCATCGCTCGCAGATCGAGATGATCGACGCCGACGAAGACCCCGAGGCGATCCTCCAGCAGTGCCTCAAATCCAGCCACACCCGTCTGCCCGTCTTCCGCAACGATCCCGAAAACATCATCGGCGTGGTCCATGCCAAGGACCTGCTGCGCGCGATGTACACGCTCGCCAGCGACGACACCGCGGCGCCGCCCGACGCGCTCAAGGCGTTCGATATCTGCGACGTCGCGATGCACCCGTATTTCGTGCCCGAGACGACAACGCTGGATGACCAGATGCGCCAGTTCCTCAGGATGCGCAGCCATTTCGCGCTTGTGGTGGACGAATACGGCGCGCTTCAGGGGCTCATCACGCTCGAGGACATCCTCGAGGAAATCGTGGGCGAGATCATCGACGAATTCGACACCGACGACGCGCAGCCGATCCGCCGCAGCGACGACAACCAGTTCCTCGTCGACGGCGCCATGACGATCCGCGACCTCAACCGCGCCACGGACTGGAACCTGCCCGACGAGGAAGCCAACACCATCGCCGGGCTGGTCATCCACGAGGCGCAGATGATCCCCGAGGTCAGCCAGGTTTTCAATTTCCACGGCTTCCGATTCGAGGTTGTCGCGCGGAAAGAGAACCGGATTTCCAAGCTGAAAATCCGCAAGCTGTGACATCGGTGTCAAGGTACCGCTTGATCGAGGCGGATCGCTGAAATTACCCTGCCCCCGAGGTTGTGCGCGACCGCCGATTCCGCTGCAACCGTCCGGGCCGGACCGAGGACGACACAACGCGAGGGCGCAGCGTGAACGATATGACCGAAAATCCGGGGGCCGACCGCATTGCGGACCTTCTAGAAACCCGCATGTCGGGCGATGCGCGCCGGACACTTTCGGATCTGGCCCGCAACGCCCGCCGGGTACCGGCGCAGACCCACATACTCGACGAACTGGACGAAGCGCCCGAGGTCGTGCTGCTGTTCGACGGGTGGGTGTCGCTCTACAAGACGTTGGGCGAGGGCCATAACCAGATCGTCGATTTCGCGATCCCGCTCGAGATCGTCCACCCCGCCTCGGCAGACGGCCACACCGCCACCTTTTCCATGCAGGCGGTGACCGAAAGTACGGTCCTCACGCTCAAGGCGGCCCGCTGGGACCAGTTGCTCGCAGGTGATCGCGGCCTCGCCCGCCTCGATGCGGTGCTCAGCCGCGCCGCCCGGTCACGCGTGTCCGAACGCATGCTTCGACTCGGGCAGGCCAATGCCAAGACATGCGTCGCCTACGCGCTGGTCGAGCTCTGCCTGCGGCTCGGCGCGCGCGGCCGGACGGACGAATGCGCCTATCACCTGCCGATCACGCAGCAGAAACTTGGTGAATTCGTCGGGCTGACATCGGTGCATGTCTGCCGGATCCTCGGGCAGATGTCCGACGCGGGGATCATCGAATCCACCGATCACATCGACATCCGCGTGCACGATCCCGACGCGCTGCTGGCGCTGGCCGGTGTGGAGTTCGACGCCCTCGCCGGTGAAATCCTGCCGCCCCTCGGGTGAGGGCGGCGCGCCCGGCGTTAGCGCAACCAAGGCGCGGACGCCCGATTTTGCGATAACGGTTACCGCTAACATACTGACTGCCGGTGATTTTTTCCTTTCCG
This sequence comes from Roseovarius halophilus (ex Wu et al. 2025), assembly GCF_047086965.1. Taxonomy (NCBI): domain Bacteria; kingdom Pseudomonadati; phylum Pseudomonadota; class Alphaproteobacteria; order Rhodobacterales; family Roseobacteraceae; genus Roseovarius; species Roseovarius halophilus (ex Wu et al. 2025). Next base: position 3,410 of record NZ_JBKOTX010000060.1, read on the forward strand.
CGGGCGCGCGCGGCGGCTATATCGCGCGCATTCCGGTATCGCAGGAGATCATCGCATGACCATTACCGTCGGCATCAACGGATTCGGCCGGATCGGCCGCTGCACGCTGGCCCACCTGGCCACGAGCACCCGCAACGACATCAAGGTCACCAAGGTGAACGCCACCGGCCCGCTGGAAACGGCGGCGCATCTGATGAAATACGACAGCGTGCACGGCCGCTTCCCCGGCGAGATCACGCTGGGCGCGGACACGATGGATCTCGGCCGCGGCCCGATGAAGATGTACTCCACCTACGACATGGACGAGCTCGACTGGTCCGGCGTCGACGTCGTCCTCGAATGTACCGGCAAGTTCAACGACGGCCGCAAGGCGCGGGCGCATCTTGACCGCGGCGCCGGCAAGGTGCTGCTGTCGGCGCCCGGCAAGAACGTGGATCGCACCGTCGTCTACGGCGTGAACGACGCCGACCTGCGCACCGGGGACGTGATGATCTCGAACGGGTCCTGCACCACCAACTGCCTCGCCCCGATCGCCAAGGTTCTCAACGAGGGCGTCGGCATCGAATCGGGCATCATGACCACGATCCACGCCTATACCGGCGATCAGCCGACGCTGGACCGCCGGCACGACGACCTGTACCGCGCGCGCGCCGCCGCCATGTCGATGATCCCGACCTCAACCGGCGCCGCCAGGGCCCTGGGCGAGGTGCTGCCCGACCTCAAGGGCAAGCTCGACGGCTCGGCCATCCGCGTGCCCACCCCCAACGTGTCGGCCGTGGACCTGACCTTCGTCGCGAAAAAGGACGTGACCGAGGCCGACGTGAACGAGATCGTGGCCGAGGCCGCCGCCGGCCCCATGAAGGGCATCCTCGGCTATGACCCCGAACCCAAGGTCAGCATTGACTTCAACCATACCGAGGAAAGCTCGATCTTCGCCCCCGACCAGACCAAGGTCACCGGCGGGCGCCTCGTGCGGGTGCTGGCGTGGTATGACAACGAATGGGGCTTCTCCTGCCGCATGGCGGACGTGGCCGTGGCGATGGGCCGCCTCGCCTGACGCCCTCGCGCGTGGCGCTTGTCAAGATCGGTCCCGTCGGGCATACCCGGCGGGATTTTTCCGTCCGGACCCGTCAGGCATGACAAACAAGATCGCTCTCTTTCTCGGCGCGCTCATCCTCGTCGCCGTCGGCGTCGATCAAGCCGTCTACGACGGCACGACCCTCCTGTTCCTGTTGCGCAAGCTCGTGGCGCTCATCGAATGGATGGCGTTCTGGCGCTGACATGACGGCGGGCCCGGCACCTTGACATCCCTGCCCCGGCGCCCGTATCTTGGCGCTAATGTTAGCGCTAACTTCCATCACCCGCCAATGGCAATCCGCTCGGGAGACACACATGACACTCAACATAGCCATCAACGGCTTCGGCCGCATCGGGCGCAACGTGCTCCGCGCCATCGTCGAATCGGGGCGCACCGACGTCAACGTCGTGGCCATCAACGACCTCGGCCCGGTCGAAACCAACGCCCACCTGCTGGAATTCGACAGCGTGCACGGCCGCTTCCCCGGCACGATCAAGACGGAGGGCACCACCATCGACGCGGGCCGCGGCCCGATCGAGGTGACGGCCCTGCGCGACCCCGCCGACCTGCCCTGGGGGCACGTGGACGTGGTGCTGGAATGCACGGGCGTCTTCAACGACCGCGACGCGGCCGCCCGCCACCTTGAAAACGGGGCGAAGCGCGTTCTCGTCTCGGCCCCGTGCAAGGGCGCCGACCGCACCGTCGTCTACGGGGTGAACCACGACAGCCTGACGGCGGATGACCGCGTGGTGTCCAACGCGTCATGCACGACGAACTGCCTCGCCCCGGTGGCCAAGGTGCTGCACGACGCCATCGGCATCGACCGCGGTTTCATGACCACCGTGCACAGCTATACCGGCGACCAGCCCACGCTGGACACGATGCACAAGGACCTCTACCGCGCCCGCGCCGCGGCGCTGAACATGATCCCCACCACCACGGGCGCGGCCCGCGCCGTGGGGCTGGTGCTGCCCGACCTTGCCGGCCGACTGGACGGGACGGCCATCCGCGTACCGACGCCCAATGTCAGCGTGGTGGACTTCACCTTCGAATCCAGCCGTGCCACCACCGCCGAGGAGATCAACGAGGCGGTCGCCGGGGGCACCGGGGGCGCGTTGACCGGCGTCCTCGACATCTGCCGCCGCGAACTCGTCTCGGGGGACTTCAACCACAACGCCCACAGCTCGGTCTTCGCGACCGACCAGACACGGGTTATGGACGGCACCATGTGCCGCGTCCTGAGCTGGTACGACAACGAATGGGGGTTCTCGAACCGCATGGTGGATACCGCGGCGGCCATGGGCCGCCACATCGCCGCCCCGGCAGGCACTGGCGCCGGCCACAGCGCGGAATACGCCTGACACGCCCCGCGCGGCTCAGGCAAACTTGGCGAGCAAGCGGTCCTTGACAGCGGGGGTGACGAACTTGGTGACATCCCCGCCAAGCCGCGCGATTTCCTTGACCAGCTTGCTGGCGATGGCCTGGTGATCGGCATCGGCCATGAGGAACACGGTCTCCACCGAATCATCGAGGGACCGGTTCATGCCGACCATCTGGAACTCGTATTCGAAATCCGAGACGGCGCGCAATCCACGGACGATGAGCGTGGCGTTCACGTCATGCGCGCAATCGATCAGCAGGTTCTCGAACGGGTGCGCCACGATCTCCGTGCCGGTCTTCGCGCTCAGGCTCGAACAGGCGGCCTCGATCATGTCCACGCGCTCCTCGAGCGTGAAGAGAGGCCCCTTGTCGCGGTTGATCGCCACGCCGATCACCAGCCTGTCAACCAGCGCCGCCGCCCGGCGTATTATGTCGATGTGACCCAGTGTGATCGGGTCGAACGTGCCGGGATAAAGGCCGATCCGCATGAAGCGTGTCTCCGTCTGCTGTGTCAGGCCCACGACACAACAACGCGTCACCGATTGCAAGCGGAACGGGCCGGCCGCGAAGGGGCGCTGCCCCTCTTGGCCTTTGGCCAATTCACCCCGGGGTATTGGGGCCGAGAAGAAACCCCGCCCGGGCCGGCGGCGATCAGTAGCCCATGATCATGCCTTCCAGCGCGTCCTTTTCCATGGAAAGCTCCTCGAGCCGCGCCTTGACCACGTCGCCGATGGTGACGATGCCCACCAGCTTGCCGTCGTCCACCACCGGCATGTGGCGGAAGCGGCCGTCGGTCATCCGCGACAGGACGGCGTCCGACTTGTCCTGCCGCGAGCAGCAGACCGGGTTGCGCGTCATCATCTCGTCGATGGTTTCGGTCAGGCAGGTCGCCCCGCGCACCGCGAGGCTGCGCACGATATCGCGTTCGGAGATGATGCCGTCCACCCGCTCCCCGTCCTGCGACACGACAAGCCCGCCGATCCGCCGCTCGGCGAGGATCTGCGCGGCATCGGACACGCGTGTGCCCGGTTTGATCGTGACGACCCCGCCGTCGCCTTTCGCCTTGAGGATCTGTTGGACCAGCATGGCAATTCCTCCGGAATAAAATTTCGCGTAAATCACGGTTCACGATCAGAAAGTTTCTGTCAAGCCTGAGCCTCAAGCCGGGCCACCTCTTGGCGCACGCCTTCGGCCAGCGCCGCGGCGAAGCGGTTCATGCGGTCGAGCCGGCGGTCGTCGGCGTGCCGCACAAGGTAGAAGCTGCGGGTCAGGCTGAACTTGTCGGGCAGGACCCGCACCATGCCCGGCGTGGCGGCCATGGCGAAATCGTGGACGACGCCCAGCCCCCCGCCCTGCCGTATCCAGTTGAACTGTACCGAGACCGAGTTCGACCCGAGATTCACGCGGTCGAGCCCGATCTCGCTGAGGTAATCGAGCTCCTTGTCGAAGATCATGTCCTGGATGTAGCCGATGATCCGGTGGCCGCGGATGTCGTCGAGAGTCTCGATCGGGCCGTTGCGGCGCAGGTACCCGCGCATCGCGGCGAGGTGCAGCTTGTAATCGGTGACCTTCTGCACCGTCAGGCGCCCGGCCGAGGGCGGGCTGACGGCGATCACCATGTCGGCCTCGCGCCGGGTGAGGTTGAACACGCGCGGCAGGGCCACGATCTGGATCTCGAGGTCGGGATTGTCGCGCGAGATCGCCGCGCAGACCTGCGGCAGCACGTAGTTGGCGCAGCCGTCGGGCGCGCCGATGCGGATTTGCCCGGCCAGCCCGGCCGCCTGCCCGGCCATTTCCTCGGCCGCGTCCGCCATCGCCTGGTCCACGCGCGCGGCGTGCCCCATCAGGCGCTGGCCGGCATCCGTCAACGCGTATCCCGTGGGCGACTTGACGAAGAGCGGCGCGCCGACCGCCTCTTCCAGCCGCGACACGCGCCGGCCCACCGTTGCCGGGTCGATCTTGAGCCGCCGCCCCGCCCCGGAGAGGCTTTCGGCACGCGCCACGGCGAGGAAAATCTTCAGGTCGTCCCAGTGCGGCTCCATGCGCGGCTCCTTTGCATCCATGCAATCGATTTTTGAAATATTGCCTCTTTCGCCGCCATATTTGCAAGGCTACTCTACCCGGGAACGCTTGGAGGAAATCATGACCGACCTGACCCATTACATCGACGGCGCCCGCGTGGCGGGCACATCGGGCCGCTTCGCGGACGTCTTCAACCCCGCCACGGGCGAGGTGCAGGCGCGATGCCCGCTCGCCTCGGCCGGGGAACTGGCCCGCGCGGTCGAGGTGGCGCAAGCCGCCCAGCCCGCATGGGGCGCGACCAATCCGCAGCGGCGCGCGCGGGTGATGATGGAATTCGTGCGCCTGCTCAACCGCGACATGGACAAGCTGGCCGCGGCGCTGTCCAGCGAGCATGGCAAGACCTTTCCCGACGCCAAGGGCGACGTGCAGCGCGGGCTGGAAGTGGTGGAATACTGCATCGGCGCGCCACAGCTGCTGAAGGGCGAGTACACCGACAGCGCGGGCCCCGGCATCGACATGTACTCGATGCGCCAGCCGCTCGGCGTCACGGCCGGGATCACGCCCTTCAACTTCCCGGCGATGATCCCGATGTGGATGTTCGCGCCCGCGCTGGCCTGCGGCAACGCCTTCATCCTCAAGCCGTCCGAACGCGACCCGTCGGTGCCGATCATGCTGGCCGAACTGATGGAGGAGGCGGGCCTGCCCAAGGGGCTGCTGCAGGTGGTCAACGGCGACAAGGAGGCCGTCGATGCCATCCTCGACCATGACGTGATCCAGTCGGTCGGCTTCGTGGGCTCGACGCCGATCGCCGAGTACATCTACAGCCGCGGCTGCGCCAACGGCAAGCGCGTGCAATGTTTCGGCGGCGCGAAGAACCACATGATCGTGATGCCCGACGCCGACATGGACCAGGCCGCCGACGCGCTGGTGGGCGCGGGGTACGGCGCGGCCGGCGAGCGCTGCATGGCGATCTCGGTCGCGGTGCCCGTGGGCGATGAAACCGCCGACCGCCTGATCGAGAAACTGGTGCCGCGTGTCGAGAAGCTCAAGGTCGGGCCCTACACGGCGGGCGACGACGTGGATTACGGCCCCGTCGTGACCGCCGCGGCGAAGGAGAAGATCCTCGGGCTCGTGCAGTCGGGCGTGGACCAGGGCGCCGAGCTGGTGGTGGACGGCCGCGATTTCCAGCTTCAGGGCTACGAGGACGGCTTTTTCGTCGGGCCGCATCTCTTCGACCGGGTCACCCCCGACATGGACATCTACCAGCAGGAAATCTTCGGCCCGGTCCTGAGTACGGTGCGCGCGGGCAGCTATGAAGAGGCCCTGAAACTGGCCATGGATCACGAGATGGGCAACGGCACCGCGATCTTCACCCGCGACGGCGACGCGGCGCGCGATTTCGCCAACCGGATCAATATCGGCATGGTGGGCGTCAACGTGCCGATCCCGGTGCCGCTGGCCTATCACACCTTCGGCGGCTGGAAGAAATCCATGTTCGGCGATCTCAACCAGCACGGGCCGGACGCCTTCAAGTTCTACACACGCACCAAGACCGTCACCGCGCGCTGGCCGTCGGGCATCAAGGACGGCGGCGAATTCAACTTCAAGGCGATGGAATGACCGCCTGAAACAAAACGGAAAAAGCCCCGGTCCCTGCCCGGGGCTTTTGATTTTGTGCCCGGATCTACCAGGTCAGGGTCTGCATGCCGTCTCGGAAGAGCCAGCTTTCGACCAGCGGCCAGGTCCCCATCACCACACCGTCGATGTAGTCGTCCTTGCCCAAGCCCGCGGCCTGCGAGCACGCCTGGCACATGATGACCGTGCCACCATCGGCCATGAAAGCCGTCAGCATGTCCCGGATCGAGGTGCCGCTGTCGGCCATCAGCCCGTGCACGTGGCTGGGGCGGTCGCGGTCGGCCAGGTAGACGCCACGCACGTTCAGCCAGATGGCGGTGTCGTGGCCGCCTTCCAGTGCGCGCTGATGGGCGAACATGATCGCCTTGGCCGCCGACCACGTGTCGTCTGTCGTCAGGTTGATGAAAAGGCCGCGCTTGCCATCTTCGGCGGTGGCGGCCAGCGGCGACAGGACAAGCATCAACGCCAGCAGGGCGCGGGCGATACAGGCTTTCATGACGGGGTCTCCCTTGATTGCGGTCACTGCCGGGGACTTTGGCAGCGGCGCGAGAGTTCCGCCTTGATCTGGAGCCTTGACAGCTTCGGGAACACAGCCTTGAACGGCTTGCCGGACCGGCCTTTTCCCCGCTGGCGCGGCCATCGGCGCTTGCCCGGGTCCCCGGGCCATGCTCAACTGTCCCTCAAGGATCGCTTGGGTGGGGAGGCGCCATGGGCATTGCCGAACCGGACTTCACCATCGGCATCGAGGAGGAATACCTTCTCGTTGACCGTGACAGCCTCGCGCTGGCCGAGGCGCCCGAGGCGCTGATGGCGGCCTGCCAGACCGACCTGCAGGATCAGGTCGCGCCCGAATTCCTGAAATGCCAGATCGAGATCGGCAGCCGCGTCTGCCGCACGGTGGCCGAGGCCCGCGAGGATCTGCGCCGCCTGCGCAGCACGGTCGCCCGGCACGCGGCCACGCACAACCTCGCCCCGATCGCCGCCTCGTGCCATCCGTTCTCGGACTGGCGCGACCAGCACCACACCGACAAGGCGCGCTACAACGACCTGTCGGACGATCTGGCGGGCGTGGTGCGACGGATGCTCATCTGCGGGATGCACGTGCATGTCGGCGTCGGCAGCCCCGACCGCCGCATCGACCTGATGAACCAGCTGTCGTATTTCCTGCCCCACCTTCTGGCCCTGTCGTGCTCCTCGCCCTTCTGGCAGGGTCGCGATACCGGGCTCGACAGTTACCGGCTGACGGTCTTCGACAACCTGCCCCGCACCGGGATGCCGCCGCGCATGGAAAGTTTCGGCGAATTCGAACGCTCGGTCGCCGCGCTCGTGGATCTCGGGGTTATCGAGGACGCCTCCAAGATCTGGTGGGACCTGCGCCCGTCGTCGAAATTCCCCACCCTCGAATCACGTATCTGCGACGTGCAGCCGAGGCTGGAGCACGCGCTGACCCTTGCCGCGCTCACGCAGGCGCTGACCCGCATGCTCTGGCGGCTGGCCGGGAAGAACCAGCGCTGGCGCATCTACGACGCGTTTCTCGTCTCGGAAAACCGCTGGCGCGCGCAACGCTACGGCACCCGCAAGGGGCTGATCGACTTCGGGCGGGGCGAAATCGTGCCGATGGACGATCTGGTCGAGGAGATTTTCGAGCTGGTCGCGCAGGACGCCGCGCATTTCGGCTCCTCGGCCGAGATCGAGACGGCCCGCGACATGCTGCGCAGCCGGGCCAGCGCGGGCCGCCAGCGCGCGGTCTATGGCGACGCCCTGCAGGCCGGTGACGATCACGAAACCGCGCTGCGCACCGTCGTGCGCCATCTGATCGACGAATTCCATGCCGATCTCTGACGCGGCCCCTGTTAACAATCACGTGAAAAGCGGTGCTTTCCCGATTTTCCCCCTGCCAAGCCGTGGCCGGGTGGTTTATATCCGAGCCGCGCAACAGATGGATGGACAAACGTGACACGCACTCACTTCACCCGCCGTACCGCGATGATGACCGGCCTCGCCGCCATCGCCGCGCCCGGCATCCTGCGGGCTGAAAAGACCGCGACATTGCCGCACCGTCGAAACGCGTCGTCCTTCGTGACACAGGATTGGCGCGACCATTTCGATGAACTCGGCCAAGGCGCGATCCTGGCCGATATCGACAGTCGCGCGGTCCATTACTGGGGTCCCGATGAAAGCTATGATCTCTTCCCGTCCTCCGTCCCCAAGACGGACGCGCTCACGAAACGCGGGTACACGCGCGTGGTGCGCAAGCGTGTCGGCCCCGACTGGACGCCGACAGCCTCCATGCGCGAACGCGACCCGTCGCTGCCCGACTACATGCCGCCGGGGCCCGACAACCCGCTGGGCACCCATGCGCTCTACCTTTCCTGGCCCGCCTACCTGATCCACGGCACGCATGACACGCGCAAGATCGGTCGGCGCTCCTCCTCGGGGTGCATCGGGCTCTACAACCGCCACATCGAGGCGCTTTTCGCCAAGGTGGCCGTGGGCACTCAGGTGCGGCTTCTCTAGGCGCCACCGGCGCAGCGAACCACCCCAGGCCGCCCCGGACCCGCCGGGGCGGCTTTTATGTGTGCGGCCCGTGAACCGGCATGAACAGCCACGATGACCCGGCCGAACCGCACATGCGCGCTACCGACGCGATACGGCCGCGATACACCTGCCCGTTTTGCGCCGCACCACGTGGACCACTTGCATCGCGCCGTCCCCGTCTGTTAATTAAACGAACGTTCAATTCGCGGCAGCAGGAGCTTTCCATGGACTTCGCCCTCACCGAGGAACAGACCGCCATATTCGACATGGCCCATGCCTTCGGGCAGGATCGGATCGCCCCGCACGCCCGCGACTGGGAAAAGGCGGGCACCATCCCGCGGGCGCTCTGGCCCGAGGTCGGCGAGCTGGGCTTCGGCGGTCTCTACGTCAGCGAGGCGTCGGGGGGCGCGGGTCTTTCCCGGCTTGACGCGACGCTCGTTTTCGAAGCGCTTTCAATGGCTTGCCCATCGGTGGCGGCCTTCCTGTCGATCCACAACATGTGCGCGCGCATGATCGACAGCTACGGCAGCGACGCCATGAAGGCCCGCGTGCTACCCGATGCCATCGCCATGCAAACCGTCCTCTCCTATTGCCTGACCGAGCCGGGCTCGGGTTCCGACGCCGCGGCGCTCAAGACACGCGCGGCCGCGACCGATCAGGGATACCGGCTTGACGGCACCAAGGCGTTCATCTCGGGTGGCGGTTACTCGGACAGCTATATCGTGATGGCCCGCACCGGCGGCGCCGGCCCCGGGGGCATCTCGGCAGTGCTGGTCGAGGACGGCACACCCGGCCTGTCCTTCGGCGGGCTGGAGGACAAGATGGGCTGGCGCGCCCAACCCACGGCGCAAGTACAATTTGACAATTGCGACATTCCAGCGACCAATTTACTGGGCGAAGAGAGCAAAGGTTTCACATATGCGATGTCCGGCCTTGATGGCGGGCGGCTCAACATCGCCGCCTGTTCGCTCGGCGCGGCCCAGCAGGCGCTTGACCAGACACTGGATTACATGCGCGAACGCAAGGCGTTCGGCCACCCGATCAGCGACTTCCAGGCGCTGCAATTCCGCTTGGCGGACATGGAGATCGACCTGCAGGCGGCGCGCACGTTCCTGCGTCAGGCGGCGTGGAAACTGGACACCGGCGCGCCGGACGCGACCAAGTACTGTGCCATGGCCAAGCGGTTCGTGACCGAGGCGGGCTCGAAAATCGTCAATCAATGCCTGCAACTGCATGGCGGATACGGGTATCTTTCCGATTACGGAATCGAGAAACTGGTGCGCGACCTTCGCGTTCACGAGATACTCGAGGGCACAAACGAAATCATGCGCCTGATCGTGGCGCGTCAACTTCTGGCCGAGCGATGACCGATATCGACATCCGAACCGAGGGCCGCGCCGGGCGCATCACCCTGAGCCGCCCCGCGGCGCTCAACGCCCTGACCCACGAAATGTGCCACGCCCTCGAAAACGCGCTCGACGCGTGGCAGGCCGATCCGGATATCGACCTCGTGATCATCGACGCCGCGGGTGACAAGGCTTTCTGCGCCGGCGGCGACATACAAAGACTGTACGACACCGGCCGTGCCGGGGACTTCGACGTCGCGCGGCGGTTCTGGCGCGACGAGTACCGCCTCAACGCGAAGATCGCCGAATATCCCAAACCCTACATCGCGTTCATGCAAGGGTTCACCATGGGCGGCGGCGTGGGTATCGGCTGTCACGGCACGCATCGTGTCGTGTGCGGCTCCAGCCGGATCGCCATGCCCGAATGCGGCATCGGGCTCGTGCCGGACGTGGGCGGATCGCTGCTGCTGGCGCGCGCACCGGGCCGCATGGGTGAATACATCGCCACGACCGGCGCGCGCATGGGCCCGGCCGACGCGATCGAGTGCGGCTTCGCCGACACTTTCATCCCCGCCGGCGACTGGCCCGACACCATTTCGCAACTTTGCAGCACCGGCGACAGCGGCATCGTCGCGGACAAGTCGCAAACGCCCCCGGCAGGCGCGCTGATCGCGCAAACCTCCCGCGTGAACGCACATTTCGGGGGTGAAACGCTGGGCGACATCCTCAATTCGTTGCGCGCCGAGGACAGCGATTTCGCCGACGACACGCTCAGGAAGCTGTCCGGGAACTCCCCGCTGTCGATGGCCTGCGCCATCGAGATGATCCACCGCCTGCGCGGCAGCGACACGGACATACGGCACGCGCTCGAACTCGAATATCGCTTCACGCACCGGGCGATGGAACACGGCGACTTCCTCGAAGGTATCCGCGCCGCCGTGATCGACAAGGATCGCAGCCCCAAGTGGCTTCATGATCTCGAAAATCCCCCTTCGCAGGCTGTCACGCAAATGCTGATGCCGCTCGGGGCGGAACAGCTGTCATTCGACAACCAAGGGAGGGCCTGATGAAAATCGGCTTCGTAGGACTGGGCAACATGGGCGGGCCGATGGCCGCCAACCTCGCCAAGGCGGGACACGAGGTCACGGGTTTCGACACCGCGGATGTCAGCATCACGGGCGTGACCGGGGCCGACACGGCAGAGGCCGCCGCGGCCGGCGCCGAGGTGGTCATCACGATGCTGCCCAACGGTGACATCCTGCGCTCGGTGGCGAACCGGATCATCCCGGTCATGCAAGCCGGCGCCGTGCTGCTCGATTGCTCCACGGTGGATGTCGACAGCGCCCGCGCCGTCGCCGCGCAGGCACGTGCCGCCGGGCTGTCGGCACTCGACGCGCCCGTGTCGGGGGGTGTCGGCGGCGCGCAGGGCGGCACGCTTACCTTCATGGTGGGCGGCGACGAGGCCGGTTTCGCCAAGGCGGCTCCCCTGTTCGAGATCATGGGCCAGAAGGCCGTGCATTGCGGCCCCTCGGGCAACGGGCAGGCGGCCAAGATATGCAACAACATGATCCTTGGCGCGACAATGATCGTCACCTGCGAGGCGTTCGCGCTGGCCGACAAGCTGGGCCTCGACCGGCAGGCGATGTTCGACGTGGTCTCCACCTCCTCGGGGTCGAGCTGGTCGATGAACACCTATTGCCCGGCGCCGGGCGTCGGCCCGCAAAGCCCGTCGGACAATGACTATCAACCCGGCTTTGCCGCAGACCTGATGCTCAAGGACCTGCGCCTCGCACAGGCTGCGGCGCAGTCGGCAGACGCCGACACGCCCTTGGGCGAGGCCGCGATGCGCCTTTACGCCCGGTTCGTGGAAAACGAGGATGGCAAGGGGCGCGATTTCTCGGCCATGCTGCCGCGCTTTGAAAAACGCGGCCACGAAAGCTGAGCGCAGGGCCCGCCCGCAAAACGCCGACAGCTCTTGATCCAAGTCATTGTCCGCGCCGCGAATCCGGTGTTAAGGACAGGTCCCAGATAAACCTTTGTGGGAGTTTCAAGATGCTTGCCAAGAACATGGGACCAACAGACCGCACGATCCGCGCCATCGTCGGCGTGATTCTTCTGATACTCGCCTTTACCTCGCTCACGGGCGTTTGGGCCTGGATTGCCGGCATCATCGCCGTGGCTCTTCTGGCGACGGCGGCGCTCGGGTCCTGCCCGCCTTATGCCCTGCTCGGGATCAATACCTGCCCGACCCAAAAGTAAGGCGGCTTTCCGCTACGTGATGCGACAACGCCCGCGGAATGCCGGGCCGTGTCTGCGTCATAAGCCGCATTCCGGTGACCTGACGGGGGGCATCGCGCCCCCTATTCGGCCGCGACCTTGTGCGCCGACAGAACCTCCTTCAAGTAACGGCCGGTATGACTGCGCGTCACGCGGGCGACTTCTTCGGGCGTGCCCGTGGCCACGACGTCACCGCCGCCGTCACCGCCCTCGGGGCCAATGTCGATGATGTGATCGGCCGTCTTGATGACATCGAGGTTGTGCTCGATCACGATGACGGTGTTGCCGCTCTCGACCAGCTCGTGCAACACCTCCAGCAGTTTCTTAACGTCCTCGAAATGAAGCCCCGTCGTCGGCTCGTCGAGAATGTAAAGCGTCCGCCCCGTGGACCGCTTCGCCAGTTCCTTGCTGAGCTTCACGCGCTGCGCCTCGCCGCCTGACAGCGTCGTCGCCTGCTGGCCGACCTTGACGTAATCGAGCCCGACGCGATGCAGCGCGTCCATTTTCTCGCGGATCGCGGGCACCGCCTTGAAAAACTCCCGGGCCTCTTCAACAGTCATGCCAAGAACGTCGGCTATGCTCTTGCCTTTCCACTTGATCTCCAGCGTTTCTCGGTTGTAACGCGCGCCGTTGCATGTCTCGCAGGTCACGTAGACATCCGGCAGGAAATGCATCTCGATCTTGATGACACCGTCGCCCTTACACGCCTCGCAGCGCCCGCCCTTGACGTTGAAGGAAAACCGCCCCGGCTTGTAGCCACGTGCCTTGGCCTCGGGCAGCCCGGCGAACCAGTCGCGGATGGGCGTGAATGCCCCGGTATAGGTGGCGGGGTTGCTGCGCGGCGTGCGCCCGATGGGCCGCTGGTCGATGTCGATCACCTTGTCGAGATGCTCCAGCCCCTTGATCGTCTCGCAGGGCGCGGGCGTCTGCCGTGCCCCGTTGAGCCGCATCGCCGCCGTCTTGAACAGGGTCTCGATCGTCAGCGTGGATTTCCCGCCGCCGGACACCCCCGTCACGCAGATGAACTTGCCCAAGGGGAACTCGGAATCCACCGTTTTCAGGTTGTTGCCCGTCGCATTGACCACCGTCAGGGATTTGCCATTGCCCGCGCGCCGATCAGCCGGCACCGAGATCTCGCGCACGCCGGCAAGGTATTGCCCCGTGACCGACGCCGCGTCGGCCGCGATTCGCGCCGGGGATCCGTGGCTGACGACCTGCCCGCCATGCACCCCCGCGCCGGGGCCGATGTCGAACACGTAATCAGCGGTGCGGATCGCTTCCTCGTCATGTTCGACGACGATCACCGTGTTGCCCTGGTCGCGCAGGTTACGCAGCGTGGTCAGCAACCGGCCGTTATCCCGCTGATGCAGGCCGATGCTGGGTTCATCCAGCACGTACAGGACACCGGTCAGCCCGCTGCCGATCTGGCTGGCCAGCCGGATGCGCTGGCTTTCGCCGCCCGACAGCGTGCCGGCGCTGCGCGACAGCGTCAGGTATTCCAGCCCCACATTGTTCAGGAAACCGAGCCGTTCCCGGATTTCCTTGAGGATGGCGCGCGCGATCTCGTTCTTCTGGTCGCTCAACTGCGCGGGCACGGTATCGCACCAGTCCCACGCCTCGCGGATCGACATCTGCACCACCTGCCCCACATGCAGCCCGGCGATCCTGACGGCCAACGCTTCCTCGCGCAACCGGTACCCGCCGCAGGATCCGCACGGGCGGTTGTTCTGGTAGCGTTCGAATTCCTCGCGGATCCAGCTGCTGTCCGTCTCGCGGTAGCGGCGTTCCATGTTCGGGATAACCCCTTCGAACGTCCGCGTCACGTTGTAGACTCGCCCGCCCTCGTCGTAGCGGAACGGGATTTCCTCGTCACCCGATCCGTACAGGAACACGCGCTGCACCTTCTTGGGCAGGTCCTTCCACCGGGCGTTCTTGTCGAAGCCGTAATGGCGCGCGATCGCCTCGATCGTCTGCAGGAAATACGGCGATTTTCCCTTGCGCCACGGGGCCAACGCGCCGTCGGAAATCTTGAGCGTGGCATCCGGCACGACCAGTTGTTCGTCGAAGAACAGTTCCGCGCCCAGCCCGTCACAGTCGGGGCAGGCCCCGAACGGCGCGTTGAAGGAAAACAGCCGCGGCTCGATCTCGGGGATGGTGAAGCCGCTGACGGGACAGGCGAAATTCTCGCTGAAGGTATGGCGCTCGGGCGTCCCCTCGCGCGGGGCGGTTTCCAGTATGGCGATCCCGTCGGCAAGGTCGAGCGCGGTGCGGAAACTGTCGGCCAGCCGCGGCTCGATCCCCTCCTTCACCACGATGCGGTCGACCACCACGTCGATATCGTGACGGAATTTCTTGTCCAGCTTGGGCGGATCGTCCAGATCGTGGAAGTCGCCGTCGACCTTGATCCGCTGGAACCCCTGCTTGCGCAGTTCCAGCATCTCCTTGCGGTATTCGCCCTTGCGGTCACGCACGATGGGCGCCAGCAGGTAGGCGCGCGTGCCCTCTGCCATCCCCATTACCCGGTCAACCATGTCCTGCACCTGCTGCGCCTCGATGGGCTCCCCGGTGGCCGGCGAATACGGCGTGCCCACCCGGGCGAAGAGCAGCCGCAGATAGTCGTATATCTCGGTCACGGTGCCGACGGTCGATCGGGGGTTCTTGCTCGTCGTCTTCTGCTCGATCGAGATCGCCGGCGACAGGCCGCTGATATGGTCCACGTCCGGCTTTTCCATCATGTCGAGGAATTGCCGCGCGTAGGCCGACAGCGACTCGACATAGCGGCGTTGCCCCTCGGCATAGATGGTGTCGAACGCCAGCGACGACTTGCCGGACCCGGAAAGCCCGGTGATCACGACAAGTTCGTTGCGCGGAATATCCACGTCAATCGACCGCAGATTGTGTTCGCGCGCGCCGCGCACTTCGATATGTGTCAACTCGGCCATCGCATCCCCCGTTCACGATGCTTAACAGATAATGGAGCGCGTCGGATCTTCCAAGACGATTTTGCGAACATTGCGTGAACGCGTGGCGGCGTCACGGCGCCTTGCGGGCCAAGGCCCACGCGCAAACCGGGAAATCCGGCTCATCGGTCAAGTCATCGGTCGCCGGATCATAGGCGGGCGGCCAGCTGCCTTCGAGGTTGCGCCGCGCCGCGTGACGGTTGCCCCATTGCGCCGTCCGGATGCGCTTGTCTTCGAACCCGGCCTCGATCAGCAGGTTCTTCAGGCCCCGGGCGCTCCACCGCGAACAATCTACCGGATCGCCGTGAAACGGGATGTGGAAAGGCACCGCCACCCAGAACCAGCCACCGGGCCGAAGCATCTCCAGCACGTGGCGCGTCGCGGCATAGGGCCTGTCAAGGTGCTCCCAGACCTGGTTGGCAAGGATCAGGTCAGCCTCCACCACCCGCCCCTCGGCATCCCGGTATGGCCCCGCGCAGATATCGTGGCGCGGGAAACGGAAACGCCGGTAGCTTTGGAAGTCGAAACGCCGCCCGAACTTCCCCGAGATCTCCACGGCGTCCAGCCGCGCCGGCTCCAGCCTGTTGAGCCAGCGGCGCGACGTTTTCTGCATGACCACCCTGTTGATGCTTGCCACGCACCCTTCTCCACCCGGATCGGAACGCGGGGGCGTTCACGCCCCGGCGCGGTCAGATATGAACGACGCGGTCGAACGCGTCCAGAACGCTTTCGTGCATCATCTCGCTGAGGGTCGGGTGCGGGAAGACGGTATTCATCAGGTCCTGCTCGGTCGTCTCCAGCTGGCGGCCCACGACATAGCCCTGGATCAGCTCGGTTACCTCGGCCCCGATCATGTGCGCGCCCAGCAATTCGCCCGTCTTGGCGTCGAACACCGTCTTGACGAGTCCTTCCTGCTCCCCAAGGGCAATCGCCTTGCCGTTACCGATATAGGGGAAGCGACCGACCTTGATGTCGAAACCCTTTTCCTTGGCCTGCGCCTCGGTCAGCCCGACGCTGGCGATCTGCGGGTGGCAGTAGGTGCAGCCGGCGATGCTGTCGGGGTCAACTGCGTGGGGGTGCCCGCCCGCAATGCGTTCAGCCACCATCACGCCCTCGTGGCTGGCCTTGTGCGCCAGCCACGGTGCGCCCGCCAGGTCACCGATGGCATACACGCCCTCGACCCCGGTGCGGCAATGCGCGTCGACCACGACATGCGATTTCTCGACCTTGATTCCCAACCCTTCCAGGCCCAGGCCCTCGGTGTTGCCCGCGATGCCGACGGCCGAGATAACCGTGTCGAATTCGTGCTTGTCGGTCTTGCCGTCGAATTCGATATGGGCCGTGACCTTGCCCTTGGCGCGGTCAAGCTGCTTGACCGTGGATTTCTCCATGATGGTCATGCCCTGTTTCTCGAAGGTTTTCTTGGCAAAGTCGGAAATCTCGGCATCCTCCACCGGCAGGATGCGGTCCATCACCTCCACAACGGTCGTGTCGGCGCCCAGCGTGTTGTAGAAGCTGGCGAACTCGATCCCGATCGCGCCCGACCCGATGACAAGCAGTTTCTTCGGCATGCGCGGCGGCGTCAGCGCGTGCTTGTAGGTCCAGACCAGATCGCCGTCGGCCTCCAGCCCCGGCAGCTCCCGCGCCCGCGCACCGGTGGCCAGCACGATGTTGCCGGCCGTCAGGTCTTCGGTCCCCTTGTCGGTCTTGACGCTGACCTTGCCCTTGCCGGGCAGCGTCGCCTCGCCCATGAAGACCGTGACCTTGTTCTTCTTCATCAGGTGGCCGACGCCGGAATTGAGCTGCTTGGCCACGCCGCGCGACCGCTTGACCACCGCGTCGAGGTCATAATCGACGCCGGTCGCCTGAAGGCCGAATTCCTTGGCCCGGTGCATCAGGTGAAAGACCTCGGCACTGCGCAGCATCGCCTTGGTCGGGATGCAGCCCCAGTTCAGGCAGATACCGCCCATGTGTTCGCGCTCGACGATCGCGACCTTGAGACCGAGTTGCGCGCCGCGGATGGCGGCCACATAGCCCCCCGGCCCGGCCCCGATTACGATCATGTCAAAAGACTGCGCTGCCATTGGGTCCTCCATCTGAAATTAGTTTGATATTAAACTACCTGCTGGCGCCGCGCAACGAGGCAATGCCCCCGCGCGCGCCGGGGCCTTGCCATGGGGCTGGTCGTGCTGTCCGGACCCGCGCAGCGCGCGCTGCAAGCCGCTCACGCGGCGGCGGACTTCTGCAATTCGCGCAGCGTCATGGCATAGCCGCCCTGCGCCACGTAGTCGCGCTCAGGTCGCGTGAAGCTCCGGTCGAGCGCCTCGTTGCGATAGGGGAATCGGCCGAACTGGCGGATGACCTCGCGATGCGCGCGGGCATGAAGCAGGTTGGTCGCGCCGCGCTCCGGCATGCGGTCGCAGATCAGCCGCACGCACCGTTCCTGGTCGCACAGGTTTTCGGAATGCATGAGCGGCAGGTAGAAGAACTGGCGCGCCGGCTCGTCGATGCGCGTGTCCCACTTGCGGTGAATCGCCACCTTGGCGGCGGAGAGCCCGTGCCTGTCCGTCACGAAGGCATGCGCCTTGTCCCGGAACATGTTCCGCGGGAACTGGTCCATGAGGATGATGTAGGCCAGCGTCCCGCCGGGATAGGTGAGCCACAGACCGTACGTGCCCTCGCGCGCGCGCTCCCACGCGGGCAGGAACCGTTGCCTGATCTCCTCGTCCAGTTCCTCCGAGGCGGCATACCACCCCGCAGGCCCTACCTCGTCCAGCCAGAACCCCAGCACGTCCTCCGGCGAAACCATTTCGGCCCCCTTGCGCTTGTCGCCATCCTCTCAGCGCAGGTTAAACGCGGCTTTTGCGCAATTAACAGTAAATTAATGCTACACTGACGACATATTGCGCGCATTATCGGTCTCGTCTTCCTCGTCCTGCGCCGTGCCGATGGCGTATTCCTGCGCGAACTCCACCGCCATCGGCGACGCCGATGCGACGACCGGCGCATAATGCTCGGTCTCCTCCACGGTCGGCGCCGCGCGCTGCGTCATCCGGTAGGCGGCATAGGCCGCCATGGCGAACCCCAGCCCCGCGATGAACAGGAAGAACCCGCGCGGGCCCACGGCCCCCATCATCCAGCCGGTGATGAGCGGCCCCGCGACCGCCCCCAGACCGTTGATGAACACCATCCCACCGGCGGCCGCGGCCATGTCGTCATGCGACAGGAAATCGTTGGTATAGGCGATCAGCAGCGAATAAAGCGGGTTCGACATCCCCCCGATCACGAACCCCGCAACCAGCAGCATCACGAAGACTCCGCCGAAAATAAGCCCGATCATCGCACCGATACCGCACAGCAGTGCCGCGGCAAGGATGAGCACGCGGCGGTCCATCCGGTCGGACAACCAGCCGATGGGAAACTGCAGCACCAGTGCCCCCACGAAAAACGTCGAGACGAAGGTCGAAATCTGCGGCACGCTCAGCCCCGCCTCCGCGCCAAAGACCGGCGCCATGCCGAACTGCGCGGAAAAGACACCGCCAAGCACGAACATCCCCACGCAGCCCAACGGCGAAATCTTGAGTATCTGCCGCAGGCTGAGCGGCTTCGTCCGATCGAATGCCGGCGTCGGGCTGATCGACAGCAGGATCGGCGCGAATGCCAGCGACACGAGCACCGATGGCAGGATGAACAGGATGAAACCGGCCGGATCAGCCACCAGCATGAGCGCCTGGGCGCTGACGATCCCGGCCATCTGCACGATCATGTAAAGCGACAGCGCCTTGCCGCGGTTCTCGTTGTCCGAGGCATTGTTGAGCCAGCTTTCCGCGGTCACGTAGACACCCGAGAAACAGAAGCCCACCAAAATCCGTCCAAGCCCCCACGCGACCGGGTCCGGCAGCACGGGGTAAAGGATCATCACCGCCGATATGAGCGAGCCGAGCGCCGCGAAGACCCTCACGTGCCCAACCCGCCGGATCATTTCCGGCGCCATGCGCGACCCGAACAGGAAGCCGACGAAATAGCCCGACATCACCAGCGACATCTCGAAGGTCGAGAACCCCTCGATCTCGCCGCGGATGCCCAGCAGGGTGCTTTGCATCCCGTTGCCGACCTGCAGCAGCATCATGCCCAGCAAGAGCGCCCAGGCGCTGGCCAGCACCTTGATCATTCCCGTCTCTCCCCCGTCCGCACAAATCCGGCTACCGTACCGGTCGGCGCGCTGTCTTGAGCGTTCACGACACGGCCCGCGTCGTATCCGGTTCGGTGACCGTGTGTTCCCCCGGGATCAGCAACGACGCATCGCCATAGGAAAAGAACCTGTAGCCTTCGGCGATGGCGTGGTCATAGATCGCCCGTATCCGCGCCGGCCCCATCAATGCCGAGACCAGCATCATCAGCGTCGAGCGTGGCAAATGGAAATTGGTCATCAGCGCATCCGTCACCCTGAACTCGAACCCGGGATAGATGAAGATCTCGGTCTCGCCCTGCCACGGGCGCAAGGTGCCGCCGCGCGCGGCCGTCTCGATCAGGCGCAACGCCGTCGTGCCGACGGGAATGATGCGCCCCCCGGCCGCGCGCGCAGCGTTGATTTCCGCCGCGGCCGTCTCGCTCACCTCGCCCCATTCGGCATGCATCCGGTGGCTTGCCACGTCATCCACCGTGACCGGCAGGAACGTGCCCGCGCCGACGTGCAGCGTGACATGCGTGAACCCCACGCCCCGCGCCGCAAGCGCCTCCAGCAGCGTTTCGTCGAAATGCAACGATGCCGTCGGTGCGGCGACGGCGCCGGGGCGGCGGGCCCAAACGGTCTGGTAATCCGTATCGTCCTGCGCGTCCGCCGCCCGACGCGCGGCGATGTAGGGCGGCAAGGGCATTGCGCCCGCCTCGGCCAGCGCCGCGTCGAAATCATCGCCCACAAGGTTGAAGGCCAGCCGGCCCTGCCCGTCCTCCTTGGCCGTCAGCCGCGCGCTCAGACGGTCGGAAAAGCGTATCTCCTCGCCTTCACGCACTTTCTTCAGGGGCTTGAGCATGGCCGCCCAGTGCCCGTCCGCGCCCGGCTCCAGCAACGTCACCTCGATCCGTGCCTCGGTGGGCCCCTGCGCTGTGTTGCGGCGGCGCGTCCCGCTCAGCCGCGCCGGGATCACGCGGGTATCGTTCAGCACCAGCCGGTCGCCCGGCCGCAGCCAGCCACCGATATCGGCCACCCGCGCATCGGTAATCCGGTCGCGCTCGGCCACCAGCAAACGGGCCGCGGTGCGCGGCCGCGCGGGGCGCGTGGCGATCAGGGCCTCGGGCAAATCGAAATCGAAGTCGCTCAGCTTCATCGAGAGTTCCCGGCCGGTCGGCCGTCCGTTCTTTCACGTTCCGGCGGGGCCTCGTTCACCATCTGGCCGCTCGATCCCACGCGCGGCGCGGGCCGGCGGAAAATCTCGCGGAACATGCCCGGCGTCAAGGCGGATAACGGGTTGACCTGCACGCTCGGGTCCGAGGCCGGACCGGAGAGCGCATAGTTGAACCCGAACAGGCCCTCGCCCTGGCGCGTGAATATGCCGCCGATTGAGTTGACAAGATAAAAGGGCGACACCACCCCCTGCATGTCCATCAGTTCCCGGTCCGGATCGTAATAGCCATCCATCGTGATCCCCATCGAGGCGCCCACCGCGCTGCTCGACAGCAGGGCCACCCGTTCCGGTGTCAGGCGGAACCGCGCCGTGACATCGCTGAAATGGATCCCCTCGCCGTCAAGCTGGTCGAGTATCCCCACCACACTCAGGGTGTTGAGCAGCGTCGCCAGTGCGGGCGCATCCGTCAGCCTGATGTCGCGGGCTGTCAGCCGGCCATCATAGCTGCCGGCGGCAGGGGCCGGCGTCAGGACCAGTTCCAGACGTCCTTCGCGCGCCCGTTTCAGCAGGCCCGCCGAACTGAGGATCCCCCCGGCATCCGCGGCGCTGAGGCGGAAGGCACTGCGCCCCGCCTGCGGCACGACCTCGCCGTTGATGACCGCACCGCCGTTCACCCGGCCGCTGAAGCTGCCCCGCGTCCCGCCGGCCGTGTTCAGGTCGGCGCTGAACCCGGTCAGCGCGATGCCGTCGGAAACCTGCAACCTGTCGAGGCGCAGTGTCACCGGCCCGCCCGGGCGCGATGCGCCACCCGTGCCCTCGCCGCTCAGGGAGGTGCGGCGCAGGTCGACGGTACCGCCCGAAACGCGCACCTCGGGTGTCGCGCCGGCCTCGCGCCCGACCAGCGTAACCGGCGCGTCCAGCCAGTCCTCGAGGCGCACGCGCGAAAAGACGGCCCTGTCCAGTCGGCCGTTGTCGCGCAGCCGGACCTCGCCGGTCGCGTCAAGGCCCGCCGCCTCCAGCGCGACGCGGTCGATCCTCGGGGTATCCCCCATCATGCCGCGCACCTCCAGCCGCCCGGTCGATGCCGGGGCGAGCGCCCAGTCCAGCTGGCGCAGCCGCAGCCCGACCCCGGCCAGATCCGAGCTCAGCGTGAACCGCGCCGGCGCATCCTTGTCGAACGAGATTTCCATGTCGGCGCGCCCCGCTCCGGAAATGCTGCCCGGGGGCAGGCCGATGCGGAACTCGTCGGCGAACCGCTCGGACAATTCGATCCATCCCGTCACCGTGCCCCCGCCAGCCCTGCCGGGGCCGAGCGGTGTCTGCCAGCGCCCCTCGACCGGCACCTGCCCCACCTGCGCCGCGCCGCGGATCTCCAGCCCCGTGTTGCGCGCCGTCAGGTCCAGCGACGACGCCCGCAGAACGCGGTCCTGCACCAGCGCCTCGCTGCGGATCTCCGACAGCGTTCCGCTCACGTCAAAGGCCACCTCCTCGGGTTGCAGCTTGTCCTTCAGCAGGAAATCCAGCCGCCCGGTCAATGCCGCGCGCCCGTCGGCCAGCGTGACCGGGCGGCCGGCCTTCTGCATGAACCGGAACGGCTCCTCGTCCAGCAGGGAAAGCGCGGCGGTGATGGTGCCGTCGGTCCGCAGCCGTACCCGGGCCGGGCCGCGCTTGATCCGCACGTCGGGCACGATGAAGCTCGTCCCCGCGATATCGACAGCCCCGCCCTGCGCCGCCGGGACACGGCCCTCGCGCGCGTGAACCACGAACTTCCCGTCGTGCAGCGATGCGTGCCCCGCCGCGCCGGTGATCGGCGGCACCTCCTTGACGAACCGGGTTTCCAGCCCGGCGAAATCGAACCCGAGAAAAACATCCGGCCGATGACCCGGCACCGAGCGCACGGCGAACTGGATGTCACTCAGCGCCACGTCGCGCACGTTCTCGGAAATCCAGCGCCGCGTCTTTTCCTTCACGCGTTCCGGCCACAGCGCCAGCAGCCGATCCGGCGCGATCCCGTCCATCCGCCCGTCCAGCTTGACGTTCCAGCCATCGGCCCCGGCGGTCGCCATGCCGTCCATCACCAGCCGCTGGCCACGATCGGCAAGGCTCATCTGGCCCAGCGTCAGCTCGAACGGATCCAGCCTGAGCCGCATGTCCGCCGCGACCGTTTCCAGCGTCACCGGATCGGGGTAGAGGCCGGCGGGATTCGCGCTGATCTCGCCGAAACGGAACTGCCCGAGTATCTCGGACGGCCAGCCGTCCCGCAGGTCCACCAGTTTCGCCTGCCCCTCGGCACGCGCCGTCATCCAGTCGCTGTCCACGAAAAGCTCGTCGAAGACCAGCCGCTGCTCGGCTGGATCATAGGTGAAATAGGTGCGGGCCGCGTTGAACGCCACCGGCCGGGTCGCCTCGGTGGGCTTCAGGACACCCGCGCCAATGCGCAGCGTCGCGTTCAGCGCAGTCAGGTCGCCATCATCGTCCACACCTGCGCGCAGCGCCCCCGAGATCGGCGCGTCCAGCGCGTTCAGCCATGCCAGCGCCGGGCTTTGCCCCGCGATGTCATTGGCCGGCATGTCCTCGACCTTCACACCGAATTCCGCCGCTGTTTCACCAATCCGGCTGGAATAGTTCATCTCCAGCGTGGTGGCATAGTCGCGCGCCCCCAGCAGCGCGAAATCACCGCGCATCCGGATCGCGCCGGCCTGCCGCGTCATCTCCAGCCGGCCACCATCGACCGTCCACGCACGCCCGGCGCGCGCATCCTCGTACCGCAAGGTCAGATTGCCGGCCTCGACCCGGTCCAGCCGCGCGAAATGCGGCTGCGTGAGCAGATCGTCGGCCCGCGCGGCAAGCGCGCCGAAATTGGCGGCCTCCCCAAGGGCCGGACCGGTCTCGCCGACCGACACGTTGACGCCGCCATCGGCGGCGCGCAACAGCTTGACCCGCGCCCCCGACAACCGCACGGCGGCGGGCTGGACGCGCCCCCGCAACAACGGCACCAGCGCGACCCGGCTTTCGACGTCGGACAACCGCGCCAGAACGGCACCGTCCGGGCGGCGGATATTGACCTCGCGCAGGCGAAGCGTCGGGCGCCAATCACCTCGCAACGCCAGCGACATGGCACCAACGTCAAGCTCGAACCCGGCAATGTCGTCGTTGATGCGCGCCGCGATGCGGTCGCGCAGGTAGTCCGGCGCACGCACTTGAAAGCCCGCGACCGACACGAACGCCATGCCCGCGGCCAGCAATGCGACCACGCACGCCACACCGAAGGCCAGCCGCCTTAGCCGCCGCCCCGTGTGTCTTGTCGGTCTGCCGTCTTGCGCGTCATGCATCCGCGTTCGCCCGCTGCCCTCCGGCGCCCGCCTGCCTGCGCCTTTATTCTTGTTTCGCCCGCGCTAATATGGAAGCGACCGCAGCGAACCACAAGGAGCGCCCATGCCCGACATCCACGAAACCGCCCCCGATTTCACCCTGCCCCGCGACGGCGGCACCGAGGTCACACTGTCCGCGCTGCGCCCGGCCCCGGTCGTGCTTTTCTTCTATCCGCGCGACGACACGTCGGGCTGCACGAAAGAGGCCGTGGCCTTCACCGGGCTTGCCGACGAGTTCCGTGCCGCCGGGGCCACTGTGCTGGGCATTTCCAAGGACACCGTCGCCAAGCACGAGAAATTCCGCGACAAGCATACGCTCGGCGTGCCGCTCCTGTCCGACGCCGAGGGCGACGTCTGCGAGACCTACGGCGTCTGGAAGGAAAAGAAGATGTACGGCAAGACCTTCATGGGAATCGAGCGCAGCACCTTCCTGATCGGCGGCGACGGGCGCATCGCCCGCGTCTGGCCCAAGGTCAAGGTCCCCGGCCATGCCGAGGAGGTGCTGGAGGCCGTGAAGGCGCTATGACGGGAAAAACGCTGACGGACATGGCGGTCGAGGTCCTCTCGACCGCCGACGGCCGCGCCAAGACCGCGCTTTCGCGGGACCACGCGCAGGCGTGGCAGGCTGCCCGCAAGGCCGGCCGGGCAATTCCGCTGGGCCGCGCGCGCCCGCCACTGC
>NZ_JBKOTX010000061.1:0-27955 GCF_047086965.1 Roseovarius halophilus (ex Wu et al. 2025)
CGCGCCAGGTGTCGAGCTGTTCTTGTCGTCCATGGTCCATTCTCCTTCGATGGAAAATTAGCGCTATGAACTGTCTCAGGAAACCGTGCCCCAACCCATATCACGCTCCTCGGTCACCCGCGCCAGCTCACGCTTCAGACGCCGGTTCTCGGCTTCGTGGTCCACGCCAGGGTTCGATGATGGCTCAGCGAACAGCTTCAGCCACTTGTAGAGCGAGTACGTGCTGACGCCCAAACGCCGGGAAACCTCCCGAACCGGGTACCCTCGCACCGTGATCTGATGTACCGCATCCCGCTTGAACTCGTCGCTGTAGTTGCTTGTCCCCATGTCGGCCTCCTCGCCTCAAAGTTAGCGGGCAAAGCGTCTACAAATCTAGGGGCACCTCAGCACCGCTTTCTTTCAGGAAGTCGATGCAGCCGTAAATCTCGTCCATATGATCGCCGGTGCCCAGCACGTAGATCGAGAATTGCAGGTCGATATCCACGCCCAGATCGGGGGCATTCGACACCGCTTTGAGCGCCAGCGACTTGCGCTCGTCCAAGGGCGTGTCCTGTGCGCTGTCCAGCACCTCGCAGCGGCATGAAGGGTCGTCCGGTTCGCCGGGGCAACCGCGCGACAGGGTGACATGCATGGTCACATTCTCTGGCCGCCGGACCGAGGCGGCGAAGAGATCACGCAGCCCGTCGATCAGCGGCTCCGGCGCCCCCACCATGAGCGTCGACATGTCGTCGGTGTCGATCCTGAGGTCTTCTTTGTAAGGGGTAAGGGCGTCGAGCCCGGCAGTGATGACCTCAACAAAGTCGGACGTCATCGGGTAGAGTGACACTTGCGCGCCTATGAACATGCTAGCACCTCGCTCCGCTGGTATTATCCAGATCAGCTGTGAAAGGGTTCGCGCCACATGCGCATCTCAGCCCCTTGTTCGGAGCACCCCCGGTTATGTGACGACACCGTCGTTCATTGGCTGGCCCATGTCAACCGGCGAAAAAAACGGCCCCGGACATGCCGGAGCCGTAGGTGTTTCAGGCCATGGCGGTGGCCTTACAAGACGGCGGTGATCGCCTTGGTTTCAAGGTAGCCGTCCAGCGCCGCCTCGCCATATTCGCGGCCCCAGCCCGATTGTTTCATGCCGCCGAAGGGCACGTTGACGTCGACCGCGCCGTGGCAGTTGATCGCCACCTGACCCGAGCGGACCAGATGCGCCATGCCGTGCGCTTTCGACAGATCGCGGGTCCAGACACTGCCCGACAGGCCGTATTGCGTGTCGTTCACCCGCCGCGCCAGCGCCTTGAGGTCCGAGGCGTCGTCAAAGACCTGTGCCGAGATGACCGGACCGAAGATCTCTTCTTTCACGATCCGCATGTCCGAGCTGGTGTTCGAGAACAGCGTCGGCTCGAAAAAGTGGCCGGGGCCCTGCGTGTTGCCGCCAGTGACCAGCTCGGCCCCCTGCTCGACACCGCTGGCAACATAACCCGCCACCCGGTCCTGCTGGGTGCGTGAAATCAGCGGGCCGATCATGGTTTCCATCGCGAAGGGGTCGCCGATCTGGAGGCCCTTGGCGACCTGTTCGATCCCGGCCATCATCGCCTCATAGATCGGTTTTTCGACGAACAGCCGCGTACCGGCCATGCAGTTCTGACCCTGCAACAGGAATGTGGCCATCGCCGCGCCGGGGATCGCCTGTTCCAGATCGGCATCGGCAAAGACCACCACCGGGGATTTGCCGCCCAGTTCCAGCGTCACGCGTTTGAGGTTGCCGCGCGCCGCGCCGAGGATGGATTTGCCCACTTCGGTCGAGCCGGTGAAGCTGATCTTGTCCACGTCCGGGTGTTCGGCCAGATGCGCGCCGACGATGCTGCCCTCACCGATAACGAGGTTCACGACACCTTCGGGAAAGCCTGCTTCCGCGATGAGGCGGGCAAGGTGCATGGCGGTCAGCGGTGTCAGTTCCGCCGGCTTGAACACCACGGTGCAGCCCGCCGCCAGCGCGGGGGCCAGTTTCAGGATCGCCATGCCGAGCGGGAAGTTCCAAGGGGTGATCGCCGCGACCACGCCCACGGCTTCGCGCCGGGTATAGGTCAGGGTCGGCGCGCCATTGGCCGAACCGGGCGACGCCGGGATCGTGCGCCCGTCGAGCTTGGTGGGCCAGCCCGCGTAATAGCGCATGACCTCGATCGAGAGCGGCAACGCCATGTGGTTCGACAGAACCGTGGGCATGCCGTTGTCGAGGGTTTCGAGCTCGGCCAGCAGGGCCGCGTCACGCTCCATCAGGTCCGCGAGCTTGAACATCAGCCGCGCGCGATCCGTCGCCGACATGCCGGGCCACGGCCCCTCGTCGAACGCCGTGCGCGCAGCCGCCACCGCATCGTCGACATCGGCGGTCGTCAGCGGGGCGAGCGTCAGGAGCGTGTCCAGCGTCGCCGGGTTCTCGACCGTGATCGGGCTGCCCTCGCCAGTCTTGGGGGCGCGGAATTCATTGTCGATGAACAGCGAGCTGGCCAAAGACAAAAGGCCGGTCGCGGCCTCGGAAATCTTGGTTTGAATGTTCATGGTTCAGTTTCCTTAACCGTTGATGATCATGTCTGCGGCCATCTCACCCATGAGGATCGAGGGGACATGCGTGTTGGCGGATGTGGTGGAGGGCATGACCGACGCATCGGCCACGCGCAGCCCTTCGACGCCGTGAACCTTGAGCGTCGCGGGATCGGCGACCGACATCTCGTCGGTGCCCATCTTGGCGGTGCCCACGGGATGGAAATAGGTCGTGACCGAGCGCCGGATGAAGGCCTCTTTCTCTTCGCGGGTGGTGATACTTTCCGACGGGATCGAGCGCTGCACGGCGAAGTCGCGAAACGCCGGTTCCTGTGCCAGTTCCTCGGCCAGCAGGAAGCCCTGATACATCGCCTCGCGGTCTTCCGGTTCCTTGAGGATGTTGGGCTGGATCTCAAGCTCGCCATCGTGCTGGTCGCTCAACATCTTGATGTAGCCCTTGCTTTTTACGCCCATCAGGCCCGGCGAGATGGTGAACGGGTTCTGTGGTAGCGGGAATTCAGCGGCCAGCCCCGGCATCAGGTAGGGGATCTGGATCGACACGAACATCAGGTCCGGCGCGGTCAGGTCCGAGCGCGATTTCCAGAAGAACGTCGAGCCTTCGAGGTTGTGGGTCGGCGGGGCGAGCGGCTCGCGCGCTTCATAGATCATGCCGCCCAGCAGGATGTGTTCCTGAAGGTTCTTGCCCACGCCCGATAGTGCTGCGGTCGGGGAAATGCCGACCTCGGACAGCTCGTCGCCGTCACCGATCCCCGAAAGCATGAGCAGGCGCGGGGTGTCGACGGCACCGGCGCAGAGGATCACCTCGGACCCGGCCTGAATCGAGCGCTGCTCGCCGTTGACGGTGATATTCACACCCCGGCAGGTCGTGCCCTCCATCACCAGACCGGTGGTCTTGGCGCCAAGCAGGACGGTCAGGTTCGGGTTGTCCAGAACCGGGCGCAGATAGCCGCGCGCGGTGCTGACGCGCACGCCGTCACGCATGTTGAAGTTGTTGGGGCCGACGCCAAGGTTCGACGGGCCGTTCATGTCGTCGATATAGGGCATGCCCCAGCTTTCGGCTGAATCGATCAGGACCTTGGCCACCGGGTGCAGGCTGTCGAGGCTCGGGGCCATGATCGGGATCGGGCCACCCGCGCCGCGCAGGTCGGTTTCGCCGCCCTGCCAGTCCTCCATCGCCTTGAGCTTGGGCAGGATCGACTGGAAATCCCAGCCCGTCGCACCCTGTTCGGCCCATGCATCGTAATCGCCCGGCACGCCGCGCACCCAGACCAACGCGTTGGTCGAGGAGGAGCCGCCCAGAACCTTTCCGCGCGACAAGAGGATCTGGCGGTTGTCGACGTGTTCGGTCGGGGCGTAAAAGTAATTCCAGTCGCGCTCGGAGCCGATGTTGGCGACCCATGCGGCGGGGTTGTCGATCTCCGGCACGCCCTCGTCGTTGCCGCCCGCTTCGAGCAACAGGATGCTGGCGTCGGTGCCATCGGCCAGACGGCGGGCCAGCGCACAGCCTGCGGCGCCCGCGCCCACGATGATATAGTCGTATTCGTTCTGGATATTGGCCGAATTCTCGGCCTGCACCAGCCCGGCTGCGACCGCCTGATTGACGGCCGAGGCCGACACCACGGCGCCCAGTCCGGCGGCGGCGAGGCTGCTCATCAGGGCGCGGCGGGTCAGTTTGCCGCTGGCGGCGAGGTCGAGAAGCGTTTCGGCCTGCTCTTTACGTGTGTCTGTCATGATCTCTCCTGTTGTGATCACGCCCGGTGCCGGGTCGTGGGATGCAAGGGGTCGGTCCTGTCGCCTCGGGCGCAGGACTCTGTTTCGTTTTTTGGGGTCGTATCGGTCCGGCAGGCCCGGTTCAGGGCGCGCCGGGCGGATGGTTCTGCGACGCGCATGGTCGTCGCGGAAGGTGCCGTGTTCGCGTGCGACACCGGGCGGTCTTGTCGAAAATGTCTCGCGCATGGGGTATAAGCTGCCGACCTCGCATAGTCATAAAAAGCGGGTCCGCAACACCTTGTGATCCGGCGGCGGGACATGCGCCGAGACCTTGGTTCAAGGACCCTCCCTTTTGTATACTGTATACGTTATTTTCAAACAACTCTTTTCCTTCGTCTGCGACACTATTTTGGTCGGATGCAGAAAGGAATCGCCGCATATTCCGGGCGCCCCAGCGCACTGACGATTTCTTGGTCATTCGTAAGATGTCGAACCTAAATGCCCATGCCAAAAGGCATATTCCAGGTCTTCCCCCATGCTGCTCTGTTGCCTGCCTCATGCCTTCAGGGTATGCTGGGGCCAGCTTTAATACCTGTCGGGAGGGGCGCGTGGAGCTGCGTAGACTGACCTATTTCCTTGCCGTAGCGGACGAGCTTCATTTCGGGCGCGCGGCCTCGCGGCTGGGGATTGCGCAGCCGCCGCTCAGCCGTCAGATCGCGGCGCTCGAGGACGAAATCGGGGCACAGCTTTTCGACCGGAGCCAAAGTCAGATTCGCCTGACGCAGGCTGGCGAGGTGCTGGAACGTCATGCCCGTGGCCTCGTCGACTGGCTTGAGGCGGCTTACAAGGAAACGCGGCTTGTGGGTGCGGGCGGGGCCGGGCGCCTTCGGATCGCATTCGTCGGTTCGGCGTCGCATGGTAACCTGCCGAGCCTTATCAAATCCTATCGCTCGCATTTCCCGGACGTGGAGCTTGCGCTGTCTGCGATGAACAACGCCGGCCTCCATTCGGCGCTCATCCAGCGCGAGATCGACATCGCGGTGGCCCGTCCGGATCTGAAGGATGACGAGCTCAGGCGGGAGCCGCTGGAGCAGGAAGACCTGATCCTTGCGGTGCCCGACAACTCGGCTCTGGCCACGCAGGCCACGATCAATTTCGCTGACCTGGCTGACCAGACCTTCGTTCTGTATCCGCGCAGGCCCCGGCCGAGCTATGCGGATTTCGTTCTGGATCTTTGTCGGCAGGAAGAGTTCGAGCCTGCCGCGCTGGAGCTTGCGCAGGATTATCAGACCGCGATTTCACTGGTGTCGGTCGGGGTGGGGATTTCGGTCGTGCCGCAAAGCGTGTCGCGGACAACGCGCCCCGGCGTGTTCTTTTGCCCCTATGAGGGGGTCAATCCAGGCACCGCCCTGACGATTCACGCCCGCCGGGACAATCAATCCCGGCAGGTGCTTCAGTTTTTCGATGTCGCGCGGAAATTCGTGCGGGCCCGTTAAGCCTTGCGCGTGCAATCGCGCAGAACATCCTGATCCACGGTGATGCCAAGGCCCGGCCCGGTGGGCAAGTGGACATGAAAGTCCTTGTACACGAGGCCAGAGGACGTGAGGTCGTTCTTCATGATGCGCGGCCCGAAATGTTCGCAGCCCCATTCCAGCGTCGGCAGGGTCGAGAACACGGCCATATGCGCCGCCGCCCCGATCCCGCTTTCCAGGAGACAGCCGCCGTAAAGCTCCATCCCAAAGGCGCTGGCGATCCCGGCGGCGCGCTTCAGCTCCTGCAAGCCGCCCGACTTGACCAGCTTGAGAGAATAGACGCTGCCGGAAGCGGCCATTCCGTTCTGCACGATCTCGGGGTTCGAGAAGGCAGCCTCGTCCGTCATGATGGGAATGGTGCTGCGCGCCGCGATCCGGGCGGTGGCGGCCAGTTGGCCGGGGTGCAGCGGCTGTTCGATCAGCGCCACGCCAAGCTCGGCAAGCTCGGGCAGGTAGCGGATCGTCGTGGCTTCGGACCAGCCCTGGTTCACGTCGACCACCATTTCGGTGCCCTCGGGCATCGCGCCCATGATCTTGCGTAGGCGGGTCATGTCGTCGGCGGGGCTGTGGAAGCCCAGCTTGATCTTGAAACGACGGTGTTCTCGTGCGGCGAGCTTGCCTTTCGCCTCGCCGATTTCCTGATCCGCATCGCCCGAGGCAAGCGCCCAGAGAACTTCGATCTTGTCGCGAACCCTACCGCCCAGAAAGGCCGAGGCCGGAAGGTCGAGCGTTTTGCCCGCAGCGTCGTAGAGCGCCCCTTCCACGGCACCACGGGCCGAGGTGTTGCGGCTGACCGCCTTTTTCATGCGCAGCGCGTTGGCTTCGAACGACAGCGCCTGTTGGCCAATTAGCGTGGGGGCGATGTGGGCGTCAATATTGGCCTTGATCGCCTCAACGCTTTCTTCGGACCAGCGCGGCCCGCCCAGCGTGGAGGCTTCACCGTATCCGACAGCGCCAGAGGCGAGCGTGACCTCGATGCTGACAAAGGATTGGTGGGTGATCTCGGTGTTCGACAGCTTGTGCCTGCGCGTCGTAACGCAATCCACGATGCGCGTTTCGATCGCCTTGATGGTCGTATCGCGCATGGCGGCGGTGTCGATCTCGTGAACGGTGGCCGTCTGGGGCGTGGTCATGGGGCGGTCCCTCGAAACTTGGGCGCGGGCGGGCCGCAGATGGTCAAGGTGGCACGCGCGGAGGGAGCGGTCCGCGCGTGCCGGGGTCTTGTTACTCGGCCGCCATCGCCACGGCTTCGTCGGCGAGGGTGAAGTCGAAGCGCACGTAAAGGTCGGTGCCCATCTCTTCCGTGCCTTTCGAGAAGTCCCCGATCAGATCCTCTTTCACCGCGAACACGGCGTCGTTGTCGAGGTAATCGGACGAGGCATCGTAAAGCTGCGACACCAGCGTGCGGAAGCCCGGCTTGTTGATCATCACGTGGATATGGCCCGGACGCATCGTGTGGTGGCCCATGAACGAGATCATCTCGCCCGCGGTCCAGTCGGACGGGATCGGATAGGGGACCGGGCGGATCGCGCGGTAGCAGTAGTACCCGTTCTCGTCGGTTTCGAACCGGCCACGCAGGTTGTACTCCGGCTGATCCGGGTCGTGGTTTTCATACAGCCCGTTCGGCGCGTCTTCCCAGACGTCCAACACGGCCTGTGCCACCGGATTGCCCTTGGCATCCTTGATATAGCCATCGACGAACACGGTTTCCTCGTTGTCGAAATGCTTCTGCACGATCGACGCGCCGTGCGGCAGGACCGGGGCGTTTTCGCGGAAGAACGGCCCAAGCACCGTGCCTGTGGTTTCGCCGTTGGGCGTGGGGTTCGACAGCATGTCGACCAGCACTTCGACGCCAAGGATGTCGGACAGCAGGATGAACTCCTGACGGCTGTCCGAGCAGACCGCCCCGGCGCGGGCGAGGAAATCGCAGGCCTTCATGAACTCGTCCGTGCTCAGGTTCACTTCCTTGCAGAAATCGTGCAGGTGACGAACGAGCGCGGTCATGATCTCTTTCTGGCGGGCGGGAATGTCGTTCGATGCGCCGATGGATTCGACGACCACGTCGGTGACATTGTCTACGGTTACGTTTCGCATTGGGATCCTCCTCCTCAGGGCGCGGGACCCGGGCCGTGCGTTTCGCCTTGGCCGATCCCGCAGTGTGACCTGCAAAAGATTGCCCTGCGCTGCGGGCTGGGGGAAGCCGGGGCCGGGGTATTGTGTGATACCAAAAAGGTTTCATGATCCGGTATTGTGGGGGGATAGAGTATTGCGCAATACAAAGCCGTTGCTGCGAAAGGCCCCCTTCTCGGGGGCCGCGGAAGGATGAGGAGGAGGCCCCATGATCGACAAGATGATCCGGATACAGGCGGCGCTGGAGGATGCGCCACATCTTCACAGGCTGGGTGCGCTCTTCTCTGACACCGTGCTTATCAAGGTGGACGAGCAGGAGTTCTACCTTGTCTTCGACAAGGGCCGCATCGCACAGGTGGTCGAAGGACCATCGAAGAAAACTCCTTATCGCTTTGGCTTTGTCACCGATCGCGCGGCACTGGACGAGTTCTGGACGGCGCGGCCCGAACCGGGCTTTCACGACATCTTTGCCATGGTCAAGATCGGGCGGGCCGAGATCGTGGGCGACATGCTCCTCCTGGTGAAAAACCTTCGCTTTTTCAAAGAGGTGCTGGCCCTGCCGCGTGCGAAAGAAGAGGTGGTGCAATGAGCATCGAACAGATCACCGGACGCTATTTGACCGTCGAGGTCGCGGGCCGCACGCAGCGCATTTATTTCGAAGAAGCGGGCGAAGGCCGCCCGGTTTTGTGCCTGCACACCGCAGGTTCTGACACGCGCCAGTGGCGCCATATCCTGAACGATCCCGAGATCGCGGATGGCAACCGGATCATCGCCTTTGACATGCCGTGGCACGGCAAGAGCCTGCCGCCCGAAGGGTTCATGACCGAGGAATACCTGCTGACGAACGAAGTCTATATGGAGACGGTTCTGGCCGTGGTGCGCGGTCTGGGGCTGGAGCGTCCGGTGCTGGCCGGTGTGTCAATGGGTGGACGTATCGCGCTTCAGCTTGCGGTGCATCACCCGGAGGTCTTCTCGGGCTTCATTGCGATCGAGGCGAGCGACTTCCAGCCCGCGTGGTATGACATCGACTGGTTCCACCGCCCCGATGCCCATGGCGGCGAAATGGGAGCGGCGCTGGTGTCCACCAACATCTCGCCCTATGCCCCCGAGGCGGAGCGGGCGAATACGCTGTGGATGTTCATGCAATCCGGGCCCGGCGTGTTTAGGGGCGACTTGAGCTTTTATACGCAGGACGACAGCCTTGTTGGCGAGCTTCACCGGATCGACACCGCCAAGACGCCGGTGCATTTCATAGTGGGCGCATATGATTTCACCTGTACGCCGGAAGACGCTCAGCGCACGGCGGACCAAGTGTCAGGCGCCACCTTGTGGGTGATGGACGAGGTCGGGCATTTCCCGATGAGCGAGCATCCGGAGGGGTTCCGCCCCTTCTTCGTGGATGGTCTTGCGCGGATGCCGAAGGCGTAACGCTTTTCTAGAACACGAATGATCCAGACGGCCCGCTTGCGGGCCGTTTTTGCATGTACCGTGTCATGGCGCCATGGTGCTTCTGGCCAAAGAAAAACCGCCCCGGCGCGGGCCGGGGCGGTCGATTGGTCACGCAGCCTGTGACGTGGTTTTAGCTTTCCGGGGCCAACAGCGGGCGAAGACGTTCAACCTCAGGGCTGAGGCTTTCCAGATCGTCCCAGTAGATCGCCGTCGCGGTTTCCCGCAGCTCGGGGCCCGCGTCGAAGGACACGACGCCAGCGGCCTCTTGCGCAGCCAGTTCGGCTTCGGTCTTTTCGGCGCTCCATTCGACCATCATCTCTTCGAACCACGCGGTGGTTTCATCGACGACCGCCTGCTGCTCTTCGGTCAGCGAGGCATAGGTTTCTTCGTTCATCAGCACGTTGATGATGACGTTGTAGAAACCGGGATCGACGCGCACGGTCGTCATGTCCATCCAGCCCATATCGCCAATGCCCCAAAGCGCCCAGCCGTAGCCATCGACGGTTTTCCGTTCCAGCGCGGTGAAGATTTCCGGGGCCGGGATTGGGGTGTTGTTCACGCCCAGTTCATCGAAGATGAGGTTATAGGTCGTCTGACCCCGGAGGCGCATCCCGTCGAGGTCTTCAAGGCTTTCGATGTTCTCCGACAGGAAGATGTGGAACGGCACGCCGTCGCCATAGGTGGTGACATAGGTCACGCCCATGCGTTCGCGTGCAATCTCGTCGAGCGCGGCATAGGCGCCGGTTTCGCGCTGTTCGGTCACTGAAAGGGGCGTAAGCGACTGCGCGTCGGCTTCGACCATCTGGCCCTTGTAGTAGGACGGGGGCAGGGCGGCCATATCGAGCACGCCGTTGGAGACGGCGGTGGCGAGTTCCGAGGCGGGGACCGCCTCGGGTCCGCCGACGACGCGGATTTGCAGCACACCTTCGCCAATTTCGTTCAGGTGGTCGGCATACATCTGGAAGGGTGCGCCATAGGTCGTGTGCGGCGGGACGAAGACGCCTGCGCGCAGGGTCAGTTCTTCGGCCATGGCCGGGGCGGATACTGCCATTGCGGCGGCCAGTGCTCCGGATACGAGTTTCATGTTCATTTGGTCTCTCCTCTTGGTAATTGCGGGTCCCTGTGCGGGCCTCTGTTCTTCACGGTTTCGGGTTAAGCGAGTTTCTTCAGTCGAACCTCCGGGTCGGCAAGGCTTTCATGCGGCACGTTGGCCTTGTTCTGAACGAGGGCTTCCAGAAAGCGGCGGTCACGCCCGTTGTCGAACAGAACGCCGCCTGTAAGCACGCCGCCCTCTGTCCAGAACAGGCTGGAGCCCTTTTCGCCAGGTACGCCGCGCGCGACCTCTTCACTGGCTTCGGACCATTGTCCGACGACTTGCACGTTGTGGCCAAGCTGATCAGTCCACATCCAGGGCACCTCGGTATGTTCCGAAGGCGTGCCCGCGATGGTGGCTGCGATGGACTGCGGCTGCCGATCGGCGTTGCGCCAAGTCTCAAGCCGGACATGGGCGTCGAAATGGGCATTAAAGCTCTCGGCCACGTCGCCGGCTGCATAGACGTCGGGGTGGCCGGGCACCCGTCCACTGGCATCGGTCAGGATGCCGCCTGTGGGCCCGATGGCATCTTGCGGGGCAAGCTCGGTGTTCGGCGTCATACCGACGGCCGCGAGGACGACATCGGCCTCCAGCACGCCCTGATCGGTATGGACAAGGTATCCCGCGCCCACCGGTTCGACGGATTGGATAGAGATGCCGGTGCGGATCTCGGTGCCGTTCGCGCCGTGACGCCTTGCCAGCCAGTCAGAGGCGGTGGGCGGCAGGATGCGCGCCATGATGCGGGGTCCGGCTTCAAGCACGGTCACGGCGATGTCCCTCTCGCGTGCGGCGGCCGCGACTTCGAGTCCGATGACCCCGCCGCCGATGACCGTCACCTGCTTGGCGGTGTCGAAGGCCCGCGACAAGCGCGCGCAATCGTCCATGTTGCGCAGACCGATGCACAGATCGCTGCCCGGAATGGGCAAGGATCGGGACCGGCCCCCGGTGGCGAGCACGAGGGCGCCGAAGACGATCGTCTCTCCCGAGACGGTGGTTGCGATGCGGGTGTCATAATCGATCGCCGCGACCGGGTCGCCCAGCTTCAGCGCCACATTAGGCGCATCGAGCACTTCGTCGGGGCAAAGCGGATCGGCATTCTCTGGGTCAAAGGCTTTCAGAAGGTCCTTGCTCAGCGGTGGCCGGTCGTAGGGCGCGTGGGGTTCTTCACCGGCAAGGATCACGGGGGACGTGACGCCCTTGTCGATAAGCGCGCGCAGGGTTCGGGCTCCGGCTTGGCCGCCACCGACGATCAAAATCGGGAGCTGAGCGTGATCCATCTGGGTCTGCCTGTTCGCGTGTTTCGTCGTGATTACGGTATACGGTATACACTATTTCTGTCAACGACGGCGCGCCTGGGCGCTACATTTCTGAAAAATTGCTTGTTTTTTAACGAGAATGCCGGTGGGCCGGAGCACATCGCCACGGCCTTGAACCAATGTTGCGATCAGGTGTCCGTGTCGGAATATTCAAGAAAGGAATCACGGGCCATGGTCAGGAGACGGCCTTGGATTTCCGACGCGGCTTCGGCATCGCCTGCCTCGAACGCATCGGCCAGGTTCAACATCCCGTCTGCCGACATGCACCGCCAATCCGGGTGCCCCAGCGTGCTGACGCGCACGAAGTGGATCGAGTCTTCATACTGCTGGATCGCCTCGACCAGCGCCCGGTTGCGCACCTTGCCGAGGATCACGTGCCGCAGGCGCCCGTGCGAGGCGATATAGGCCCCGCTGTCGCGTGTCTCGCCCACTTCCTTGCGGATCTTGGCCGCGATCTTCTTAAGCTCTCCCGGCGCGGTATCGCGCACCATCGAGGCCACCGCATGCGGTTCGAGCAGAAGGCGAATCTCGGTCACGTCCAAAACTTGCTGGCGCGACATCTGGGGCAGGCGATACCCCCGCGCCGCCTGAGACAGAAGCCCGTCCTGTTCAAGCATGGCCAGCGCCTCGCGCACGGGGGTACGCGACACGCCGAGTTCGTCCGCGAAAGTGCGTTCGTAAAAACGCGTGGTCTTCTCGAACTCGCCGCTGGTGATACGCCCGCGAAGGTTTTCATAGACCTGCTGGCGCAGATCAACGGACCGGATAATCGACTGCGTCATTTTGATTCCTCCTCTCAAACCTGCCTAACGCGCCGCATCCTTCCGCCAGCCCCGGCGGCGGACCGGGCATCGCCCTATTGGTATTGGGCCTTTGCGCGCGCAGGTCAACACCCGCAAAATTTTGTCTTGCGTGATCGGATTTAGTGTATACGGTATACGGTAAATCAGGAGGTCAACATGACAGACACAGCCAGACTTCACGATCGTTATCCCGACCTGGGCCGGGGCAATCTTCCCGTTGCCCCCTATATCGATCCGGCCTACTGGGAGGCCGAGAAGAAGCACCTTTTCAAGAAAACTTGGCTGCATATCGGCCGGGTGGAGGAGCTTCCCAAGAAAGGTTCCTACATGGTGCGCGACATCGCGGCCCTCGATGCCTCGATCGTCATCGCCCGCGACCGCACGGGCGAAATCAATGCGTTCCACAATGTCTGCTCGCACCGCCTGAACAAGGTCGCGTATGAGCCCTACGGCACCACGCGCAAGTTTTTCTGCAAGTTCCACGGCTGGGCCTATGACCTTGATGGGTCGCTGTCGGGCGTGCCGGACGAAAAGGCCTTCATGGACGGGTTCGACAAGGCGTGTCATGGCCTTTCCAAGGTGTCCTGCGACACGTGGCAGGGCTTTATCTTCATCAACATGGACCCGGAGCCGTCGCAGACGCTGGCCGAGTTCATGGAGCCGATGTACGGCGGTCTCGACGGTTACCCGTTCGAAAAGTTCACCGCCTGCTACGAGTGGCAGACGGTCGTGGACTGCAACTGGAAACTGGCGCTCGACGCGTTTCAGGAAACCTATCACGTGGGCTACGTCCACGGTCGCTCCATCGCGGATTCGCTGGAAAAGGACGAAGAGGGCAACCTTCACCCGATCGACGGCCTGTGTGGTGACGTTCACCGC
The DNA here is from genome assembly GCF_047086965.1 of Roseovarius halophilus (ex Wu et al. 2025). Taxonomy (NCBI): domain Bacteria; kingdom Pseudomonadati; phylum Pseudomonadota; class Alphaproteobacteria; order Rhodobacterales; family Roseobacteraceae; genus Roseovarius; species Roseovarius halophilus (ex Wu et al. 2025). The sequence continues at coordinate 13,466 of NZ_JBKOTX010000061.1, forward strand.
CGCCTGTCCATCGCGGGCAACCCTAACACCGTTTACGGTAACCCTCAGGCGGCAACCAGCGGCGCGACGGACAGCTCTGCCGCCGGCAGCGCCGACATCGGCAAGCGGATCGCGGGCAAGGCGCTGAAGCTCGGGGCCGGGGGCACCAAGATCGATCTTTCGGACGTGACGCTCCCCGAGGCGCTGAACTGGACCAAGCACCCGCACTGGGCCTTCGACATCAACGTGGTCTTTCCCGACTTCTACCTGTCGTGCCGCCCGAACTACTTCCAGGCGTATAATTTCCGCCCGATCTCGCACAACAAGACGCTGTTCGAGGCGCGGGTCTATTACCCGGAAATGAAAACCGCCGGCGGCCGGTTCTATCAGGAATACATGAAGGTCACGCTGCGCGACGTGCTGCTCGAAGATCTGGGCACGCTCGAAATGACGCAGTCTGCCGCCGAAACCGGTGCCAAGAAAGAGATGGTGATCAACGACTTCGAATTGATGGTCCGTCATCAGGCAGTCGTCGTCGACAAGATCATTAACGAAGGTCTCGCCGCCGACGCGGCCGCGCAGGCCGCAGAGTAAGGAGCGAGAACATGGCAGACCTTCCCGCACAATTTTCCGACCTGTCCGCTTGGGACGCATGGTGCCTCGCGACGGAAACCGAGCGCAACGCGCGCCGCGTGAAAAGCACGTTCGAGGACATCTCGGCCTTCGCTCTGGCGATGGAACCGCATGTCGAGGCGATCTGCGCCCATGTCGACGCGGTGCAGGCCGAGGGCGATCTGGACGAGCCGACCCTCAACATCTTCTACATGCTCCTGTCGCTGGCCGAGGTGGCGCCCGCCATCGAAAGCTACGACCCCGAGGTGAACGTGGTGGATGGCTACGAGTCGAAACTCTTTTCCCCGCAGGAGCGTCACCCGCTCCGCCCGGCGATTTGAGGCCCGGCATGGCAAAGTGTCAGGTGTTCAGTTTCGACAGCGACCTGCGTGAGGTCGTCGAGGACGGTCTTTACATGCAGGCCGTCGTTGGTGAGGCGCTCAGCGTGGGCGTGGTGAACTTCCGCGCCGCCAAAGGCGCGGACATCCCGCCGAAATCCCATGCCCACGGCGAAGAGGCGACCCTGCAACTGCGGGGCGGCTGCACGGTCAACCTTGGCGAAGACGTGGACGCGCCCGATGGCGCGGTGGAGCTTGAGGAGGGCGTGGTCATGGTCATGCCCGCCGACCGCTATCACTCCGGCATCAACCGCTTCGACGGCGAGGGCATGTGCCTGCGCCTGAACGTGGTGACGCCGCCGCGCGCCGAATACGGCAAGTCGGGCGAGACCAAGGTCTATTACCCGACAGGGGATAAATCATGAGCGATTGCGTCACCTACACCACCGACATGGGCGACACGCCCTTTGCGACGACGGGCAATGAGCTTGCCGTGGACATGCGCTGGGTCTCCGAGCCAATCGAAGCGCACAAGGCGGGCGAAGAGCTTGTCGCGCTGATCGACGGGGCGGGCCAACTGACCTGCGACGGCGAGGTCCATGACCTTGCCAAAGGGCAGGGGGTGCTGATCCCGGATGGCGCCGAGCGGTCGTGGAGCTTCGAAGCCCCCGCACTGCTGTATCGGGTCGCGCTGAAATGACCGAAACCGCCTCCCTGTCCGAGCGTCTTGCGCTGCTCGAGGATCGCGAGGCACTTCGCGACCTCATGCAGCGCTACGCGCGGGCGGCGGATGCGAAATATACGGCCGATCACACCCGCCGTGACGCGGGCGAGGTCGCCCGCGCGGCCGCCGATCAGGCCGCCTGTTTCACCGAAGACGCCGAATGGACCGTCAGCGGCTTCGGCGGGGCGCTCAAGGGCCGGGGCGAGATCGCCGCGTTCTTTGAAACCAGCCCCTGGGATTACACGCTGCACCATTACGTGTGTCCCGAGATCGCCCTCGACGGCGACACGGCGCAGGTGCGCTGGCGTCTGATCGAACTGGGCTGCCCCGAGAAATCTGAACGCGTGGTGCTGTTGACCGGTGTGGTCGAACAGACCTGCCGCCGGACCCCCCAAGGATGGCGCATCGCGTCGATGAGTTTTGAAGTATTGCAGGAGGTCGAGCTCGCGGACAATCGCGACGCGATCACCTGTCTTGTACCCAGGAAAGGACAAGCAGCATGAACGTGACTTCGCCCGCCGAAGTGGAGACGCCCACGCGCCGTTTCCCACGCGCGGAAAACAAATGCCGGGTGGTGTCGAACGACCCTGTGAACGCCGAATACCGGCTCTTGCTGGTGGACGCGCCGGACACCGGGCTGACCGCCTATGCCGGCCAGTTCTTCCACCTGCTCTGCCCGACCACCGGGACCGATCAGCCGTTCCTGCGCCGCCCGATGAGCATTTACCGGATCGACCGGGAAAACGGCCAACTGGGTTTTCTCTACAAGGTCACGGGCAAGGGCACGCGCTCGCTCATGTCGCTTCAGCCGGGTGACGAGCTGAACGCGACCGGCCCGCTGGGCGTTGGTTTCGACCTGCCCGAGGGCACCAAGCACGTGGCGATGGTCGCGCGCGGTGTGGGCCTCGCCACGCTCGCACCATTGGCCCGGCTCGCCAGCGCATCCGGGGCCAAGGTCACGGCGATCCTGTCGGCGCGCGCGCCCGACCTTCTGATGTCGCGTGACGAGCTCGAAGCCGCCGGGGCCGAGGTGGTCGAGGTCAACGATCTCGACGGAAACTCCAAGCCTGAGGACGTGACCGACCGGCTGCATGAAATCCACGCCGAAACCCCCATCGACTTCATGGCGACATGCGGCTCTAACCGGCTTCTGGGCCTAACCCGCAATCTGTGCGCCGACTGGAGCATCACCGGCCAAGTGGCGGTCGAGGCGTTCATGGGCTGTGGTCTGGGCATGTGCTATGCCTGCGTGGTTCCGATCCGCGACGCCAATGGCAACGAGGAAATGAAACGGGTCTGCTACGACGGCCCGGTGTTCGGCGTCGACGAGGTGACGACATGGTAGATCTTTCCGTCACTGTGGGCGGTGTGAGCATGACCAACCCGATCATGCCCGCCTCCGGCTCGATCGCCGAGGGAATGGCCGATCTTGTCGATCTTGGCAAGCTCGGGGCCATCGTGCTCAAGACCATCACCCCGGACATCCGGCAGGGCGTGAAGCCGCCGCGCGTGGTCGAATTCACCGACGCAACGCTGTTCTCCATCGGCATCCCGTCCAAGGGCCCCGACTACCTGCTCGACCATACGGTGCCGTTCTTTGCGAAATTCGGCCCGCCGGTCATCGCCAGTATCTCGGCCGACACCGCCGAAGATTTCGGCAAGCTTGCGGGCTACATCACCGATCCGCGCGTCGCGGCGATCGAGGCCAACATCTCCTGCCCGAACCTGCGGGCGCATGGCCGCGCCTTCGGCATGGACCCGGTCGCAGCGGCCGAGGTGATCTCGGCCATGAAAGCCAACACCAATCTCCCGGTCTGGGCCAAGCTCACGCCCAACGTCGGCGACATTGCCGAAGTCGCACGGTCGGTCGAAGGGGCGGGGGCCGATGCGGTCATCACCGCCAACGCGATCCTCGGGATGGCGATCAACGCCGAAACCATGATGCCGCGTCTCGGCAACGTGGTCGGCGGCCTCACCGGGCCTGCGGTCAAACCCGTGATCCTGCGCATGGTCAACCAATGCGCCGAAGCGGTGAAGATCCCCGTCATCGGCTGCGGTGGCATCGCGACCGGCGAAGACGTGGTCGAATACATGCTCGCCGGGGCCTCTGCGGTGCAGGTCGGCACGACGAACTTCGTCCACACCGCCGCGATGGAGCAGAGCATCGACTGGGTCACCGACTATTGCACACGCAAGGGCGTCGCCCGCGTGTCGGACCTGACCGGGGCGCTCATGCTGCCCGGCGATCAGCCGTCCGAACAGCGCGGCGCGGTCGCGCTTTAAGACATGAAGGATGAACTGATGAGCACGAGCTGGTCCACACTTTGCGACGAAGGCGATCTGCCCGACGGCGAAGCCCGCGCTTTTGAAATCGACGGGGCGCGCCTGTGCCTCGTCAACGACGCGGGCGAATTCTTCTGCGTCGACGACCTCTGCACGCATGGCCGCGCCTTTCTGTCCGAGGGCTATTGCGACACCGAGGATTGCGTCGTCGAATGCCCGCTCCACGGCGGTCTGTTCGACTACAAGACGGGCGAGGCTGCGGGCGATCCCGCCGAGAAGCCCGTCAAAACCTATCCGGTGCGCGTCGAAGGTGGCCAGGTGCAGGTGCAGCTATGAGTGCTGCACACCGCGTCGCCGTCATCGGGGCCGGAGGCACCATCGCGATGGAAGGGGCCCACCCGTTCGACTGGGTCGACTATGGCGATACGGGCCGGATCAACCCGGTCGACAAGATCGTCGAGGGCATGGACCTCGGCCTCGCGGATGTGACGCTCGACCTCGTGCCGTTCCGCATGCTGCCCTCCACGGGCATCTCGGTCACCGACTGGATCGAACTCGCCGGTGTGGTGATGGATCTGGACGGCCAGACGAACATCGACGGGATCGTCATCACTCACGGAACCGCAACGCTCGAGGAGACCGCGTTCTTTCTCGAAGCGACCTGCGCCGCGACGAAACCCGTCATCCTGTCCGGTGCGCAGCGCCCGCCCAACACGGCGGCCAGCGATGCGATGGTGAACCTGCGCGCGGCGGTCTCGGCCGCGACCCAGGCCCCGGCGGGAGCATATGCTTGCATGAACGGCCAGCTTTTCGCGGCCTCCGATGTGAGCAAGACCTCGAATTTCGCGCTCGACGCCTTCGAGGCTCCGGAATTCGGACCCCTTGGCCGGATCGACGCGGACGGAAGCCTGTTCATGGCCCGCGCCCCGATTGCCGCCCCGAAAGTGCTGCCCCTGCCCACGGGCGAAGTGCCGCGCGTGGACATCGCGTTGTCCTACTCCGGGTCAGACGGCTGCGCGATCAGGGCACTGACCGAGGCGGGCGCACAGGCGATCATAGTGGCCGGCATGCCCCCGGGACGGGCCGCGCCGGGCGACCGTGCCGCCATGCTCGATGCCGTTTCGAAAGGCGTCGTCGTCGTCCAATCCAGCCGGGCGCTGCGCGGTGGCGTGCCGGTTCAGCCTAATAACCGGGCAGATGGCATCCTTGGCGGTGGCGGATTAAGCGTTCAGAAGGCGCGCATCCTCGTCATGCTGGCGCTGGCTTCAAAGCCCGAAACCGCAGAAATAGAAAACTTACTCCAGACCTGGGGCCGCTTGCCGCCCACCCCGGGCAACCACTGACCGAAGGTTCCGCAAAGAGAACCTGGTCCGACACCATCCAAAACGGGAGGTCTGCTAAGGTGTCCATGGGACGAATATACGAACGCATTTTGTCGGGGCTCGCGATCCTCGGTGGCCTTTTGCTGGTCTTCCTTGTCGTCGTGATCGGCGGCGAGGCGATCCTGCGCCTGTTCAACATCGGTCTGATCCGGGGAAGCGTGCAATTCTCGGAATATGCGCTGTTCAGCCTGGCGATGCTGGCGGCCCCTTGGCTGCTTTACCATGACGGCCACCTCAGAGTGACCGTGGTGCTCGACAACCTTGCCCCGCGTGCGAAAGCGCGGGTCATGCTGCTGACCGATTTCATCGGCCTTGCCGCAACGACGATTGCCCTGCGCTTTGCCTTCGAGGTGTTCGGCCAGTCGTATCAACGCGGCCAGCTTATCTTCAAGGACGTGGTGGTCAGTGAATGGCTTTTGCAGTGGCAGGTGCCTCTGGCGCTTGTCCTGCTCGTGATCGAGTTCCTGCGCCGGATCTATCTAATGCTGGGCACACCCGTCGGCCGCGCGGCCCTGACCGGAGTGCAAGACAATGCCTGAGTGGATTTTCGCGATCTCGCTGATGTTCGGCAGCGTCCTTGTGCTCTTGATGATCGGCGTACCGGTCGCCTTCTCGTTCCTTGCGGTCAATATCGTCGGTGTGCTCGTCTTTCTGGGCGGTGAAATGGGCCTGATGCAGATGGTGCGCAGCATGCGCTCCACTGCCGGACAATATTCGCTGGTGCCGATCCCGCTTTTTGTTCTGATGGGCGAGATCATGTTACAGACCGGAATGGCGCAAAAGTCCATCGACGCCATCGACCGGCTGATTTCAAAGGTGCCGGGGCGGCTGTCCATCGTGGCCGTGCTTGGCGGGACGGTGTTCTCGTCGCTGTCCGGCTCCACGCTGGCCAACGCCGCCGTACTGGGGCGCACGCTGTTTCCGCAGATGAAGGACCGGGGCTATTCCTCGACCATCGCAATCGGTCCGATCCTTGCGGTGGGCGGTATCGCCATGCTGATCCCGCCATCGGGGCTTGGGGTGCTCTTGGGGTCGCTCGCGCGGATTTCGATCAATGACATCCTCATCGCTGCCATCGTGCCGGGTGTGATGATGGCGATCCTGTTTCTTGGCTATATCATCATCCGCTGCCGGATCAGCCCCGAGATCGCGCCGCCCTATGAAGGTCCCGAGCTTACCCTGCGGGAGCGTATCTTGCCGATCTTCACCCATGTCGTGCCCCTGTTGGGCGTGTTCGTTGTGGTTGTCGGCTCCATGTTCGCGGGCATCGCGACCCCTACCGAAAGTGCCGCCCTTGGCGTGCTGGCCACGCTTGTCGCAGCGGCTGCTTATCGTGCGCTGTCGATCAAGGCGCTGATCCTGTCGGTCAGCGAGACGCTCAAGTTCAGCGCGATGATCCTGCTTATCATCTGCACCTCGGGCACCTTTTCGCAGATCCTGGCCTTTTCCGGTGCAACGCAGGAAATGTCGCAGATCGTGACGGGCGCGGGCGTGTCGAACACGATGCTCGTGATCTTCATGCTGGGCATCCTGATCTTCCTTGGCTGTTTCATGGATCAGGTGTCGATGATGATGTTGACCCTGCCGATATTCATGCCGATCGTGTCCGGCATCGGTGTCGACCCGGTCTGGTTCGGTGTGCTGATGCTGATCGCGTTGGAAATCAGCCTGACGACGCCGCCCTTCGGGTTGCTTTTGTTCCTGATGCAAAGCGTGGCCGACAGGCCCTTGGCCATGACGACAATCTACAAGGCGGTCCTGCCCTTCCTTTTGCTGGAGTTCCTTGTGCTTGGCATCCTGTTGTTCCTGCCGGGCACGGTCAGCTGGCTGCCCGATCTGCTCCGGTAACGAGGTGACGCGATGAAGAGCCCTGATTTCGATTACCTGCGGGCCGAAACGCTGGGCGAGGCGTTGGCCGCGCTCGCCGACAACGAAGACGCCATCGTTCTGGCCGGTGGGCAAAGCCTTGTCGCTGCGCTGAACCTCCGGCTTCAGGCGCCCGAGCTCGTGGTGGACATCAACCACATCCCCGGTCTGGACCGGATCGAGGTTACGGGCGACGCGGTGCGGATCGGCGCGCTAGTGCGCCACGCGCACCTCATGGCGCATACCGATGCGCTGGCCGCGCTTCCGCTCATCGGGGCGGCGCTGCCTCATGTGGCACACCCCGCGATCCGCAATCGCGGCACCACCTGCGGCAGTCTGGCCTACGGCGACCCGGCCGGCGAAATGCCCGCCTGCGCCGTGGCGATGGGCGCGACCTTCGTGCTGGCGAGCAACACTGGCACACGCGAGGTGCCCGCCCGCGACTTCTACCAAGGTCTCTACGAGACCGCGCGCGAACCGCATGAAATCCTGATCGAGGCGCGCTTTCCCGCCGCCCCCAAAGGCACGCGCGCCATCTTCGACGAGCTGGCCGTGCGCCGCGGTGATTTCGCCACGCTGGGTCTGGCCGGTCAGGTGACGCTCGACGGAGGCACCATCGCTGCCTTCGACCTCGTCGCCTTCGGGTCCGAGCCGGCGCCGCTCCTGTTGCCCGAGGTGGCCGACATCGCGCTCGGCCGTGCCCCCGATGACGGGCTGATCGCCGATCTTTCGCAAGCGATCTCGGACGCGGTCGACCCGATGGACAGCCCGTTGGCCACCCCCGAGATGCGCCGCCGACAATACCGCGCCTTGGCAAAACGCGCCGTGCGCGATGCGATGGAGCTTGACGATGCCTGACGACATGATCCGCTTTACACTGAACGGACAGGAGGTCTCGGTGCCTGCCGCCTCGCGCGGCCATCTGGGCGACCTTCTGCGCCATCATTTCGGTGAAACCGGCACCCATATCGGGTGTGAACATGGCGTGTGCGGGGCCTGCAATGTGATGATGGACGGGCACGTTGTGCGTTCCTGCCTGACCCTTGCCATGCAGGTGGACGGGGCGACCGTCGAAACCATCGAACATGCAGGCCACGACCGGGACGTGGTCGCGCTTCAGGATGCCTTCGTTGCGCGCAACGCGTTCCAATGCGGCTTCTGCACGCCCGGGATGATCCTGACCGCGCGCGAGCTCTTGTCCGAAAACCCGGCCCCAAGCCGCGATGAAATCCGCGACGCCATCTCGGGCAACCTGTGCCGCTGCACCGGCTATCAGGCGATTGTCGAGGCGGTCTCGGATGCCGCGTATACGCTGCGGGAGGGATCGGATGACTGAGATGAACACCAAGGGAATCGGAGCCCCTCTCCCGCGCGAGGCGGCGCGGCGTCTGGCCAAGGGGCACGGGCGCTATGTTGATGACATCTCCCTGCCGGGGATGCTGCAAATTGCCTTCGTGCGCGCGCCGTTCGCCCATGGGCGCGTTCTGGATATTGAAGCCGATGACGCGCTGGAGGTGCCCGGCGTCGTCGCGGTGATCGACGGCAAGACGCTGGCCGAGGTCTGCGCGCCCTTCGACACAAACCCGGCGGGTGTGCCCGGCCATGCCTCGGCCCCCCAGCCGCCGCTTGTCGTGAATGAAAGCTGTTTCCAGGGCGAAGCGGTGGTGGCCGTCGTCGCGACCAGCCGGGCCGTGGCCGAAGACGCGTCGGAGCTTGTTTTCGTGGACTGGGACGAATTGCCCGCCGCCTGCACGATCGAAGCCGCGCAGGCAGAGGGGGCCGCGCCGGTCCATACCGACTTTGCCGACAACCTGACCTTGCATCATCGTTTCGGGGCCGAGGACGTGACCGACGCTTTCGCCAACGCCGCCCATGTGGTCGAGGCCAGCTTCGGTTTTGGCCGCCAGACCGGCGTCACGCTTGAACCGCGTGGGATCGTCGCCCATTGGGACCCTCGCAGCGAAGAACTTGAGGTGTGGCAATCGCATCAGGTGCCGTGGCAGATGCGCGAGGTCTACGCCGCGCAGCTTGGCCTGTCGCCGCAAGCCGTGCGCGTCACCGCTCCGGATGTGGGCGGCGCCTTTGGGCTGAAACTACACGCCTATGCAGATGAACTTGCCGCAGTGGCGGTGTCAAAGCTGTTGGGCCGCCCGGTCAAATACATCGTCGACCGGATGGAATCTTTCACCTGTGACGCCCATGCGCGCGAGGCGCAGGCGACCTGTCGTATGGCGGTGGATGCCGCGGGGCACGTCCTTGGGATAGATGCGCACGTCGACGCCGGCTTCGGCGCCTATGCCATGCATCCGCGCGGCAGCTTCGGCGAGGCGATGCAGGCTGCCCAGATGATCGGTGCGCCCTACAAGGTCGGGGCGTTTCGGGCCGAGGTGCGCGGCTGGCGCCAGAACAAGGCGCCAAGCGGGGCCTATCGCGGTGTGGGCCAGCCCATCGCCTGCTCGATCACCGAAGAGATGATCGACTTGGGCGCCCGTGCCGCCGGGATCGACCCGGCCGAGATGCGGCGCATCAACTACCGTGCGACGCTGGACGAAGGCACCCGCGCTACGCAAGCGGGCCTCGTGATCGAGGAGCTTTCGCTTGATGCCTGCCTTTCCAAGCTGAAGGAGGCGATGGACTATACCGGGCTTCGCGCCGAACAGGCGGCGCTGCGCAAAAAAGGCGTCTATCGCGGGATCGGTCTCGCCAGCTTCGTGGAGCTGACCGGTGTCGGGGCCGGGCTCTATGGCCCGCTCGGGCTGACGGTCGCTGCGAACGAGGCCTGCCGCCTCACGCTTCAACCCGACGGCAGCCTGACCTGCGCGACCAGCGTGACGGATCAGGGGCAGGGGACGCTTTCGGCGCTTGGCCAGTTGATCTCGGGCGAGTTCGATATTGCACCCGACCGCGTGCGCATGATCGCGGGCGACACCGGGCGCACCCCTTATGGGGGCGGGGCTTGGGCATCACGCGGGATGGCGCTTGGCGGGGAAGCCGCGCAACGTGCCAGCCAACGGATGCGGGAAGGTTTGTTCGGCGTCGCGGCGGCGGTTTTGCAATGCGCGCCCGACGATCTTTCGTTCCGGAATGGTGAAGTCATCGGGCCCAAGGGCCCCTCCGGCTTGACGCTGGCCGAGATCGGGGCGCTGTGCCACTACCGGCCCTATGACATCCCCACCGGACAGGTGCCGCCGATGACGGTCGAGGAGAGTTTCGTCCCGTCGAACCTGCCCTATATCGCCTCAAACGGGGTTCATGCGGTCCATGTCGAGGTCGACCCCGCGCTCGGCACCGTCAAGCTTTTGAACTACTGGGTCGTGGACGATTGCGGCACCGTGGTGAACCCGCTTCTGGTCGACGAGCAGTTGCGCGGTGGGATCGTGCAGGGCATCGGCGCCGCGCTTTACGAGGAATGCCAATATTCCAAAGACGGCCAGTTTTCGAACGGGACGCTGGCGGATTATGTCGTGCCGATGGCCGGCGAGATGCCGGATATTCACGTGGGGCACGTCACCACGCCCACCCGTGCCTCGGGCCTTGGCGCCAAGGGTGTGGGCGAGGCCGGAACGGTCGGCGGACCGGGCGCGGTGCGATCCGCGCTGAGCGATGCGCTCGCGCCGCTCGGCGCACGCGTCGTGCGCCAGCCTTTCACCACCGGGCGCATACTCGAGGCCGTGATGGCCGCCGAGTAGGCCAAAACCAAATGAAAGACAGGGAACAGACTAATGGAAATGCAAGACAGCCGGATCATCGCCGCCCCGCGTAACGCCGTGTTCGCGGGATTGGTGTCGCCGGACACGCTCAAGGCCTGTGTCCCGGGCGCCGAAGAGGTGACAGGATCGGCGGAAGAGGGCTTTGAAGCCGTCGTTGTGCAGAAGGTCGGGCCGGTGAAAGCCAAGTTCAAAGGCGCGGTCACGGTCGAAGACGTGGTGCCCGGCACCTCCATGCGCCTTGTCGGAGAAGGCAAGGGCGGGGCAGCGGGCTTTGCCAAAGGCGCGGCCACCGTGACCTTTGCCGATCACGCCGATGGCTGCGAGCTGAGCTATAGCGTTGAAGCAAAGGTGGGTGGCAAGATCGCGCAACTTGGCTCCCGCATCATCGACGGGTTCGCCAAGAAAATGGCCGACCAGTTCTTCGAGAGCTTCAAGGACGAGATGGAAGGGGTCGCGCAGACCTAGGCAACTACGGGGGCCAGCCCCCGATCCGCGCTGGGGGTCACGCCAAAACGGCGGCGGTAGAGGCGCGCGAAATGGCTTTGGGTGCGAAATCCGCAAGCTACCGAGATTTCCGCGACACCCAGATCGGTCTGCTGGATCAGCCGGCGGCCATGGTCAAGCCTGAGGCCATCTTGAAATCGTTTCGGCGTCTGGCCGAGGTGGGTTGAGAAAAGCCGCTCCAAGTGCCGACAGGACAGGCCGACCTTTTCTGCCACCGCCTGTGCGGGCAGGGGATCGTCTAGCGTGGCTTCCATGACCTTGATCGCGGCAATCAGTGCGGGGCTCCGGCGGGCGTGGCGGCAGGCCGTGGATAGCATCTGTGGCGCGTCCGGCCCCCGGATATGCGCGCAGGTCAGGGCGGCCGCCGCGGCATGGGCGCAGTTTCGTCCCTGTGCCGCCGCGATCAGCGCCAGCATCATGTCGAGCGTCGTGACGCCACCGGCGCAGGTTATACGCCGTGGGCCGAAGTGAAAAACCGCGTCCGTCACCTGTGGACGGGGAAGCCGTTCGCGCATCGGATCGGCCATCGCCCAATGCGTCGCGATGGGTATGTCTTCCAGCAACCCGGCCTCGGCCAGAACCGAGCCCCCGCTGCCGATCGCGCCCACGGCCGCGCCATGGGCAACGGCCTTTCCAAGCCACGGGGCCAGCGCGGGCGAGCTTTGCCGCACAAGCTGCGGACCACCGCACAGCAACAGGGTATCATTCGGGAACACCGGCTCTACCCCCCCATCCACGGCAAGGGTCAGGCCCGAGCGGGACGGCACGCCTGCGCCGGTCACGGTCAGGATGCGCCAGCGAAAATCCCCGCCGTCCCGGTTCGCCGCATCAAGAGCCTCGGTCGCGAGCGCAACGTCGGTGACGCCGTAGCCCGGCAGAAGCACGAACAGGAACCGGGGGCCTGCGGGCCGCACAGGGCTATGTGCGGCCCGGAACGATCTTGCGTCTTGATCGGTCACGCCGTGTCACTCGGTCCGCACGCGCCCGGACAGGCGGATCAGCTCTTCATGCAGCTCGAACCAGACGGTGTGATAGCTGTCCTTCATCGTGTGAACCGGCATGCAAAATTGACCCCAGTATTGGGGTAATCGGCGTCCAAAAGTGACCCCCCTGATATTTCTGTTCAGAAGCTTCCTCGACGGATTTGAGGGAGCGAGTTGGGGATGTTGGTCGTGGAGACGATTGCGAAGATCAGGCGGGCGTATTTTATCCAGGGGAAGTCGATCAAGCAGATTTGCCGGGATCTGCGGGTGTCGCGGAACACGGTGCGTAAGGTGGTGCGATCTGGGGCAACCGAGTTCAGCTATGACCGCTCGACGCAGCCTCGCCCCAAGATTGACCCCTGGCGATCCGATCTGGATGAGCTGCTGGCCGAGAATGACCGGCAGCCCAAGCGGCAACGCCTGACGCTGGTTCGGATTTACGAAGAACTGCGCAACCGAGGTTATGACGGTAGCTATGACGCGGTACGGCGCTATGCGGCGCGTTGGTCGAAGGCGACCCGGGAGGCATCGGCGGCGGCCTATGTGCCGCTCAGCTTCGATCCCGGCGAGGCCTATCAGTTTGATTGGAGCCATGAGGTCGTTCTGATTGACGGCGTCACCACGACGGTGAAGGTTGCCCATGTCCGCCTGAGCCATAGCCGGATGCCGTTTGTCCGGGCCTATCCCCGAGAGACCCAGGAGATGGTGTTCGATGCCCACGACAAGGCGTTTGCCTTCTTCGGTGGGGCCTGCGCCCGGGGGATTTACGACAACATGAAGACCGCCGTTGACGCGATCTTCGTCGGCAAGGACCGCGCCTATAACCGGCGGTTCCAGCAGATGTGCGGCCATTACCTGGTCGAACCTGTCGCCTGCACCCCGGCGTCGGGTTGGGAGAAGGGACAGGTCGAGAACCAAGTCGGTGTCATCCGGCGACGGTTCTTCGTGCCGCGTCCGAAGTTCAAGTCCTATGCCGAGCTGAATGCATGGCTGGAGGATAGATGCCTGGCCTATGCCAAGGCGAATAAGCACCCGGAGCTGCGGGACAGAACGATCTGGGAGGTGTTCGAAGAAGAACGCCCGAGCCTTGTGCCTTACGTCGGCCCGTTCGATGGATTCCATGCGGTCCCGGCCTCTGTGTCCAAGACCTGCCTCGTGCGCTTCGACAAGAACAGATACTCGGTCGATGCCCGCGCCGTGGGGCGGCCGGTCGAGATCAGGGCTTACGCCGATCGGCTGGAATGCTGGCAGGATGGGCAAATCGTTGGCCAGCATGGGCGGGCCTTCGGGCGGGACAAAACGATCTTCGATCCCCTGCATTACATACCTGTTCTGGCCCGCAAACCCGGCGCCTTGCGCAATGGGGCACCCTTCAAGGAATGGGAGCTGCCGGCGCCGATCCGCCGCGTGTGGCGCAAGTTGGAACGTCAGCCCGGCGGTGACCGGCAGATGGTCGACATCCTGAGCGCCGTACTGACCGACGGAATTGAGGCGGTCGAAGCGGCTTGGGCAGAAGCCCTGTCGCACAATGTCCATTCCGCAGGCGTGGTCCTGAACATCCTGGCCCGGCACCGCGAGCCACTACCGCCCCTGACAATTACGACGCCAGATGAGCTGAAGCTGACCTGTGAACCAATTGCCGACTGCAACCGATATGACAGCTTGAGGAGACAAACAGATGGAACGATCCGACGTAATCGATGCGATGGGGAAGCTGAAGCTCTACGGCATGAGAGCGGCCTATGATGAAACACTGACCACGGCCGTCAAACGTCAGCATGAACCCCAACAGATCATTGGGGATCTTCTGACCGCCGAGATCAGGGAGAAGCAGGCCAGATCGATCAAATACCAGATGACCATCGCCAAGCTGCCGCTCGCCAAGGAACTCGAAGAGTTCGCCTTCGAAGCGGCGGAGGTCAACGAGACGCTGATCCGAGACCTGGCCACCGGTGACTTCCTTGATCACCAGCGCAACCTCGTCCTGATCGGCGGCACCGGAACCGGAAAGATTGAGCAACCTGAGGTCTGGAAATTCTGCTGAGAGCGGGTCATGCATCCTGGCATTCCCATTTGATGTAGGCCTTCGTTTCGGAGGCCCATTTTTCG
>NZ_JBKOTX010000062.1:0-27932 GCF_047086965.1 Roseovarius halophilus (ex Wu et al. 2025)
GTAGCCCGGCTCATAAGCCTTGAAGGCGCTACGCTTCGGCTGCGGTGCCCTGGCCTTGAGATCGCGCAGGTTGCCGACCCCGTGCCGACGCAGGCAGCGATCCAGCCCCGAGCGCGAGGCCTTCGGGTTCAGGAACTCCCGCACCACCGCCAGCAGGTCGTCGAGCGAGACCAGCAGGGTCTTGCGCAGCGCCACCGCGACAGCCTCCTGCGCGGGCGTCAACGTCGTCTGCAGCCGATGCGGCGTGTGGCTGCGGTCTTCAACGCTGTCGCGCTTGCGCCACTTCCACACGGTTTGCTCGGAGGTCCCGTGGCGCTCGGCAACGATCCAGGCCGGTTCATCGCTCGCCTGGATGGCCGCCCTGATCTTCGGTGTGGTCGTAGCTTGGCCATGAAGCGTGATCAGCATGTCGATCTCCCGTCTCGCAACTCGTTCAAAACAGATCGTGCCATGAAAAGCGCAGATCGACGAGGGGCTATGTGATCATCCGGGATGGAACAGCTACCATACAGCTTTGAAAAATTGACTGCGTGCTATTCGACAACTACAATCAAATGTATTTGAAATGCAGTAAAGCTCGTGGCCATAAAAGGCTTCGGCGCCAACTCGGCACCAGGCAGGTAAGTGCCGCTGGTTTCGTCGCCATGAACATGGGCGCTTTGCATGATCAGTATTTTGGTCGTGACTCTGCGAAGGCAGCTTCAGCGCGCGGTACAGAAAATGTGCGGCAGTCTCTAAACCGAGCTTGCTAAGGCACTTGATGAGGACAACTTCCATCTCGAGTTGCTGAACAGGTGACGATTACATCGAAACGGTGTTACTCCATAGAATTATATGGCATACACTTGCCGTGAAAGCTATAGCTGCAATGCCTAAGCAGATGACTGCGATGGGATAAAGCCAATCCATCATTTTCGGGTAGCCTTTCTTCGGGTCTTTAGTCCATCGGGGGACCATCGACTGAAAAAGGATAGCGCTTGACAGGGCCAGAGCCGAACTAATCGAACCAGTTAGCATAAGAACCCAAAATGAAACAGCCCTCGAGACTTCGGGCAAGTCAAATACCGTATTTAATGTAATTGGAATAGCGTTTAGAAAAATTGTTACTGAAACGACCATAGACACAGTTTTGCCGCGTAATTCAGCAAGGCTAGAACGATCGGAAAAGTTATTCTGGTCGTAATCCATTTTTTAATCGTTGCGGATCGTGTCGATCATCAGCTGTACGTTCTCGGGGTCCGCATCGGGCGTGATCCCGTGACCCAGGTTGAAGATATGTGGGCCGTTCGAGAGCGCCTCGACCACGCGGCGTGTTTCGCGGACCAGATCGTCGCCCCCCGTTACCATGTGGGACGACTTTAGGTTGCCCTGCACGCAGCCCGCGGTCTGCACCTGGTCTGCGGCCCATTCCGGGGTCACGCCATCATCCAGCGCGATGCAGTCTGCGCCGATGTCCCGGTGCAGGCCGACGAATTTCTCGCCCGCACCGCGCGGGAAGGCGATGACAGGCAGGCCGGGGTGCCGCGCCTTGAGTTCGGCGGTGATGCGGCGGGCGGGCGCGATGGCGTATTTCTGGAAATCCTCGCCCTGCAGCGATCCGGCCCAGCTGTCGAAGATCTTGACCACCTCGGCCCCGGCCTCGGCCTGGGCCGAAAGGTATTCGATCGTGGCCTCGGTGATCCGGTCCAGAAGTGCCTCGAACAGGGGGCGGTTCTCGGACTTGAGCGCATGGGCCGGGCCCTGATCGGGTGTCCCGCGTCCGGCGATCATGTAGGTGGCGACGGTCCAGGGGGCCCCTGCAAAGCCGATCAGGGTGGTCTCGGCGGGCAGTTCCCGCGACAGTATGCGCAGGGTTTCGTAAATCGGGGCCAGGTGGTCATGCACCGTGTCGGCGGGTTTGAGCGTGTCAAAGCCGCCCTGGTCGGTGATGGTGGACAGGCGCGGCCCCTCGCCGGTGACGAACCACAAATCGGCCCCCAGCGCCTGCGGGACCAGCAGGATATCTGCAAACAGGATCGCCCCGTCGAAGCCATAGCGGCGGATCGGTTGCAGCGTCACCTCGGCGGCCAGGTCCGGCGTGTAGCACAGAGACAGGAAATCCCCCGCCTGCGCCCGGGTCGCGCGGTATTCGGGCAGATAGCGGCCCGCCTGGCGCATCATCCAGATCGGCGGGGTGGGCAGGGTTTCGCCCGCGAGGGCGCGCAGGATCGTCTTGTCGGTCATGGGAACTCCTATCAACAGCATCGAGGTTCCAGTTGCGCCGGGTGAAGTCAAGCCATTGTCAGCCCCGATTGACAGCACTAGAAGCGACGCATGACGCATGATCTGCCCTCCCCCGACCGTCCGTTGAAGATCGGCACCCGCGGTTCGCCGCTGGCGCTGGCCCAGGCCCATGAAACCCGCGATCGGCTCGCTGCGGCCTTCGAACTGCCCGAGGCGGCCTTCGAGGTCGTGGTCATCAAGACCACCGGCGACAACCGCTCGATGATCGACGCGGACAGGCCGCTCAAGGAGATCGGCGGCAAGGGCCTTTTCACCAAGGAGATCGAGGAGGCCATGCTGGCGGGTGTGATCGACATCGCCGTGCATTCCATGAAGGACATGCCGGTGGCGCAGCCCGCCGGGCTGGTGCTGGATTGTCTGCTGCCGCGCGAAGACGCGCGGGATGCCTTCGTCTCGTTGGAGCATGGCGCGCTGAGCGATCTGCCCGAAGGTGCGGTGGTGGGCACGTCGAGCCTGCGGCGGCAGGCGCAATTGCGCGCGCGGCGACCGGACCTGCAGGTGGTGGAGTTTCGTGGCAACGTGCAGACCCGGCTGAAAAAACTAGAAGACGGTGTGGCGGCGGCCACCTTCCTGGCCATGGCCGGGCTGCGGCGGCTGGGCCGTGCCGAGGTGGCCCGCGCCGCCATCGCCACCGAGGACATGCTGCCGGCCATCGCGCAGGGCGCCATCGGGATCGAACGGCGCACCGCGGATGACAGGGTTGCCGGGATGCTTTCGGCGATTCACGACACGGACACCGGTGCCCGGCTGGCCTGCGAGCGGGCCTTTCTCGCGGCGCTGGACGGCTCTTGCGAGACGCCCATCGGCGGGCTGGCCGAATTTGCCCCCGAGGGCCTGCGCCTGCGCGGCGAGATCCTGCGCCCCGACGGGTCCGAGGTTCATGCAGGCGAGATGTCCGGCCCCGTCGCCGACGGACCGGCCATGGGCGAGGCGCTGGCGCGCGAATTGCTGGGCCGGGCCACGCCCGGCTTCTTCGCCGCGATGAAGGGCGGCTAGCCGCGCCGGCCCGAGCGGATGTCACCCGTCGTCAGGACCGGGGCCGCGTCGATGTCCTGGGCGTCGAGCATGTCGGCCACCCGTTCCAGTGACGAGATAAGCTGTGCCTGCTCCCAGTCCTGCAGCTGCTTGAAGGCCGCGACATAGCGTTGTTGCAGCGCATCGGGCGCATCATCCAGCCGTTCGCGGCCCAGGTCGGTGGCGATGATATTGGTCTGGCGGCGGTCCAGGTCCGATGGCACCCGCGTGACCAGGCCGCGCGCCACCAGCTTGTCCACCAGCGCGGTGACCGTCGCCTGGCTGACCCCCATCTGGCGGGCGAGCAGCTTGGGCGTGGCGCTGTCGCGCTCGGCCACGATTTGAAGCACGCGCAGTTGCGCGGGACTCAGGCCGACTGCATGCGCCAGATCCCGTGCATACGATTCGGTGGCCCGCAGGATGCGGCGCAGCGCGATCAGGCTTTCGTCGGTGCGGTTGGGAAAGGCTGTTGACATGTTGCAAGTATGGCACGGACCGAGCAGTCCTTCAATCGCCTAAGGAGTTTTGTGAGATATTCACGAAGCGAAGCATGAGCCTTGCAGAAAAGAGATGAAACCTGAAGGGGTCGAGGCTTTGTAAACGTGCCATCTGCGCGCAAGATGCGCATCGCTTGCTTTGAAGGTTGAATTATCGGGTCAGATATACTAATTAGCTTTCCGAACAATCAGAGAGGTCAGCTCCCATGCCCAAGGACATCTTGAACGACGATCCGGTCAAACCCCGAGCGCGCGTGCCCCGTCTGCGCAAACCCGATGCCAAGGACGGGGCGGAAATCTGGGCGCTGATCAAGGCGTGCAAGCCTCTCGACGAGAACTCGATGTACTGTAACCTCGTCCAGGCCGACCATTTTCGCGACACCTGCGTGGTGGCCGAACTCCACGGCGAGGTCGTCGGCTGGATTTCCGGCTACATGATCCCCGAGAAGGACGAACTCTTCGTCTGGCAGGTCGCGGTGAGCGACAAGGCGCGCGGGTTGGGCCTGGGCCGCAAGATGCTGACCCACCTGATCGAGCGCAAGAATTGTGCCGATGCCACCCACCTGAAGACGACAATCACCAAGGACAACGACGCCTCCTGGGGCCTGTTCCGCAGCTTCGCGCGCCACATCGGCGGCGATCTGTCGGATGCGCCCCACTTCGAGAAGGAGGTGCATTTCGAGGGCCGCCACGACACCGAACACATGGTGACGATCGAGCTGCCCGCCTCGGTGCCGCTGCGCCGCGCGGCCTGATCCGCGCACCCGGCCCCCTCACACAAGATTTCCCGAAAGGATCCATCATGGCCAAGGACATGACCAAAACCGCTACGATCTATGACCGCCGCGAAAGCGAGGCGCGCTCCTACTGCCGCGGCATGCCCGCCGTCTTTACCAAGGCGCAGGGCTCCATCATGACCGACGAGACCGGCAAGACCTACATCGACTTCCTCGCCGGGTGTTCGTCGCTGAACTACGGGCACAACGACCCGGACATGAAGGCCGCGCTGATCGAGCACATGACCAATGACGGCATCACCCACGGGCTGGACCTGCACACGGATGCCAAGGGCGATTTCCTGCACGCGCTGGAAACCCACATCCTGGAACCGCGTGACATGGATCACAAGGTGATGTTCACCGGCCCGACCGGCGCCAATGCTGTCGAAGCGGCCATGAAGATTGCGCGCAAGTCCACCGGGCGGACCAATGTCATCGCCTTCACCAACGGCTTTCACGGCGTGACCATGGGGGCGCTGGCCGCCACCGGCAATGGCTACCATCGTGGCGGCGCGGGCATGGACACCTCGGGTGTGACGCGACTGCCGTTCGACGATTTCGCCAAGGGCGTCGACTCGGTTGCCCTGCTGGACAGCATGCTGTCGGACGGCTCGGGCGGCATCGACGCCCCCGCGGCCATCCTGCTGGAGACCGTGCAGGGCGAAGGCGGCCTGAACGCCGCTTCGCCGGAGTTCGTGCGCGGGGTCGCCCAGGTCGCCAAAAAGCACGGCGCGCTGTTGATCATCGACGACATCCAGGCCGGCTGCGGCCGCACCGGCACCTTCTTCTCGTTCGAGGAGATGGGCGTGATGCCCGACATCGTCACCATGGCGAAATCCATCTCGGGCTTTGGCCTGCCGCTGGCGCTGGTGCTCGTGCGCCCCGAACATGATGTCTTCGGCCCGGCCGAGCACAATGGCACCTTCCGTGGGAACACCCATGCCTTCGTGACCGCCAAGACGGCGATTTACAAGTTCTGGTCGGACGACAAGTTCCAGCAGGACCTGGCGCACAAGACGGTCATGATCACCACGGCCCTGAACGAGATCGCCGAGATGATACCCGGCGCCTATCTCAAGGGGCGCGGGCTGATGCAGGGCGTGGACGTGGGCAGCGGCGAGCTGGCCGAGAAGATCTGTGCGCGGGCCTATGAAAAGGGCCTCGTGATCGAGACCTCGGGCAGCGACGACGAGGTCGTCAAGGTCCTCGCCCCGCTGACCACCTCGATGGAGACCTTCCGCAAGGGCTTCAACATTCTTGTGGACGCGACCCGCGACGTCCTCGCCAACACCAAGATCGCAGCGGAGTAAGCCCCATGATCGTTCGCGACTTTCACGACATCACCGCCAACCAGCCCGACCGCGTGGTTTCCGACGCGCAGTGGTCCTCGGTGCGGATGCTGCTGGCCGACGACGATATGGGGTTCTCGTTCCATATCACCTTCCTCGAAGCGGGGTCGGACCACACCTTCCACTACAAGAACCACTTCGAAAGCGTCTATTGCATGCAGGGCACCGGCGAGATCACCGACCTGGCCACGGGGACGACCTACCCCATCCGGCCCGGCGTGATGTATGCGCTGGACCAGCACGACAAGCACCGGCTTGTCGCCCATGAGGAACTGGTCATGGCCTGCTGCTTCAACCCGCCGGTGACGGGCACGGAGGTGCACCGCGAAGACGGTTCCTACGCGGCGCCCGACGAAAGCTGACGCAAAGGACAAGGAGGCCGAGCATGGCCCATACCGTGGAAAAGATCGGCGGGACCTCGATGTCCCGCGTCAACGAGCTGCGCGACACGCTCTTCATAGGCGACCGCAGCGGGGCGGCGCTTTATGGCCGCGTATTCGTCGTCTCGGCCTTCGGGGGCATCACGGATCTGCTACTCGAGCACAAGAAGACCGGCGACCAGGGCGTCTACGCCCAGTTCGCGCAATCCGACACCGGCCATGGCTGGCACGATGGGTTGACCCGCGTCGCCGATGCCATGATCGCGGCGCACAAGGCCGTGCTGGACAACCCCGCCGACATCGAACAGGCGGATGATTTCGTGCGTGACCGCGTCGACGGGGCGCGCAACTGTCTGATCGACCTGCAGCGGCTGTGTTCCTACGGCCACTTCCGCCTGTCCGAGCACATGCTGCAAATCCGCGAGCTTCTCTCGGGCCTTGGCGAATCCCATTCGGCCTTCGTGACCACGCTGTTGCTCCAGCGCGCGGGCGTGAATGCCCGTTGCGTGGATCTGTCGGGCTGGCGGGACGAGGGCGATGTGACCCTGGAAGAACGGATCTCTTCGGCCATGGCGGGCGTCGATCCGGAAACGGAAATGCCCATCGTCACCGGCTATGCGCAATGCGCCGAAGGCCTGATGCGCGAGTTCGACCGAGGCTATTCCGAAGTGACGTTTTCGCGGCTGGCCGCCCTGACCGGCGCGCGCGAGGCGATCATTCACAAGGAATTCCACCTGTCCTCCTGCGACCCGAAACTGGTGGGCGAGGGGGCCGTGCGCAAGCTGGGCCGTACCAATTACGACGTGGCCGACCAGCTGTCCAACATGGGAATGGAGGCGATCCACCCCAAGGCGGCCAAGGTCCTGCGCCAGGCCGAGATCCCGCTGCGCGTGACCAACGCCTTCGAGCCGGGCGATCCGGGCACGCTGATCGACGACCAGCGCGCCGAGCGGGCGGCGGTCGAGATCGTCACTGGCCTGGATATCGTCACTCTCGAGGTCTTCGAGCAGGACATGGTCGGCGTGAAAGGCTATGATGCCACGATCCTGGACGTGCTGCGCCGTCACGACGTGCGCATCGTCTCCAAGGTGTCGAATGCCAATACCATCACGCACTACCTGGACACATCGCTCAAGACCATGCGGCGCGTTGAAAAGGATATCGCTGCGGCCTATCCCGGCGCCGAGATCACCACGCGTACCGTGTCAGTCGTCTCGGCCATCGGGCGCGACCTGCGCGGCCTGTCGGTGCTGACCCGTGGGTTGCAAGCCATCGCCAAGGCCGGGCACGAGGCGATCGGCGCCACACAGGGCCCGCGCAACGTGGATGTGCAATACATCGTCGACCGCGACAGCCGCGATGCCGTGGTCAAGGCCCTGCACGGCGCGCTGATCGAGGGCGCTGAGGCCCCGCTGGCCAAGGCCGCCTGACCGGCGCCCGGTCGCGCGATCAGCCACAGACGAAGGGCCCGCCGCGTGAAAGCACGGCGGGCCCTTTGATGTGAAAACCGGCGTTACAAAAGCTTCACTTGAGCGGGTCGGTATTTCGAATATCCATAAAATATGGAAAAAGAAAGCCCGGCCCGACTCGCGACCCTCGGCCACCCGCAACGGCTGGCCGTCTACCGGTTGCTCATGCGCCGCTATCCCGACCGGGTGCCGGCGCAGGAAATCGCGCAGGCCATCCATTCAAAGCCCAGCACCACCTCTGCCTATCTGTCCGCCCTGTCTCAGGCCGGGCTGATCAGCGCGCAGCGTGACGGAACCTCGTTGCGCTACGCCGTCGAGATGGACGTGGCGCAGACCCTTTTCGATGATCTGTTCCTGGATTGCTGCCGGGGCCGGGTCGATCTTTGCACAACCGACCAACAACGGAGGCCCGACATGGCCACGGATACTGACCGGAAATACCGGGTGCTGTTTCTCTGCACCGGCAACTCGGCCCGCTCGATCTTTGCCGAATCCATCCTGCGCCAGACGGCGGGCGACCGCTTCGAGGCCTATTCGGCCGGGACCACGCCGAAATCGCAGCTCAACCCCTTTGCGGTCGAGGTGCTGAACCAGAAGGGCCATGACACGAGCCTCCTGCGCGCCAAGCACATGTCCGAGTTCCAGGCCGAGGACGCGCCACGGTTCGACTTCGTCTTCACGGTCTGCAACCAGGCGGCCAACGAAGAATGCCCCGCTTGGGGCGGCCAGCCGGTCTCGGCCCACTGGGGGATGTCCGACCCTGTCAAGGTCGAGGGCACGGATGCCGAAAAGAGCCTCGCCTTCCAGAACACCTATGGCGGGCTCTATCGCCGTATCTCGGCCTTGACCGCGCTGCCGCTTCCGGAACTCGACCGGATGTCCCTGCAACAGGCCGTCGACGAGATCGGCCAGACCAAGGATGACGCATGACTGTCTACGCGCTCAACGGCCTCGGCCGCATCGGAAAGCTCGCCCTGAAACCCCTTCTGGACCAGGGCATGGACATTGCCTGGATCAACGATGCGGTGGGCGACCCGGAAATGCACGCCCACCTTCTGGAATTCGACACGGTGCACGGGCGCTGGGACGCGGACTTTGCCCATGACGCGGACAGCGTGACGATCGACGGCACCAAGCTGCCCTTCATCGGTACACGCGCCCTGTCCGATTTGCCGTTGGACGGCGTGGACGTCGTGATCGACTGCACCGGCGTCTTCAAGACCGAGGCCGCGCTGGCCCCCTATTTCGAGGCGGGCGTGAAAAAGGTGATCGTTTCGGCCCCGGTCAAGGACGGGCCCACGGCGAACATCGTGGTGGGGGTCAACGACGCGAGCTATGACCCCACCGCGCACCGGATCGTCACCGCGGCCTCCTGCACGACCAACTGCCTGGCGCCGGTGGTCAAGGTGATCCACGAATCCCTTGGCATCCGCCACGGCTCCATCACCACGATCCACGACGTGACCAACACGCAGACCATCGTGGACCGCCCCGCCAAGGACCTGCGCCGCGCGCGCTCGGGGCTCAATTCTCTCATCCCGACCACGACCGGAAGCGCCACGGCGATCACGCTGATCTACCCTGACCTTCAGGGCCGGCTGAACGGCCACGCCGTGCGGGTGCCGCTGCTCAACGCCTCGCTGACCGATTGCGTCTTCGAGGTGGCCCGCGAGACAAGCGCGGAAGAGGTCAACGCCATGTTCAAGGACGCCGCCGAGGGCGAGCTGGCCGGCATCCTGGGCTACGAGACGCGGCCCCTGGTCTCGACCGATTACACCAACGACACCCGCTCCAGCATCGTCGACGCCCCCTCGACCATGGTGGTGAACGGCACCCAGGTGAAGATCTACGCTTGGTATGACAACGAGATGGGCTATGCCTACCGGCTGGTGGATGTGGCGCGGATGGTGGGGGCCTCTCTTTGACCGCTGCGACCGAACGCCCTAAAGGGTTGTCCGCCTATATCGCCGTCACCGCCGCGTACTGGGCCTTCATGCTGACCGACGGCGCGCTGCGTATGCTGGTGCTGTTGCATTTTCACACGCTGGGCTTTTCGCCGGTGCAGTTGGCCTATCTCTTCGTGCTCTATGAAATCGCGGGGATGGTGACGAACCTCTGCGCCGGCTGGATCGCGGCGCGCTTCGGGCTGACCTCGACGCTCTATGCCGGGTTGGGCTTGCAGGTGATCGCGCTGGTCGCGCTGGCGCAGCTGGATCCCGAATGGGCCATGGCCCTGTCGGTGATCTACGTCATGCTGGTGCAGGGGGCCTCGGGCGTGGCCAAGGACCTGGCCAAGATGTCGTCGAAATCCGCCGTGAAGCTGCTGGCACCCACCGGACAGGGGGGCTTGTTCCGCTGGGTCGCGGTGCTGACGGGATCCAAGAACGCGGTCAAGGGGATGGGCTTTCTGCTCGGCGCGGCGCTGCTGGGCGGTGTCGGCTTTATCGGCGCGGTCTGGGTCATGGCGGCGGTGCTGGCGGTGATCCTGCTGGCGGTGGCGCTTTTCATGCCCAGGGGTCTGCCAACGGGCCGCAAGGGCGCGAAATTCTCCGAGGTCTTCTCGGATTCCGCCAACGTCAATTGGTTGTCGGCGGCGCGGGTCTTTCTGTTCGGTGCGCGGGATGTCTGGTTCGTGGTCGGTCTGCCGGTCTACTTCTACGCGGTCCTGTCGGACGGCAGCGAAGCGGGCAACCGTGCGGCCTTCTTCATGATCGGGACATTCATGGCCGTCTGGATCATCCTCTACGGGGCGATGCAGGCTTCGGCCCCGCGCCTACTGCGCGCCGACCGGCGGCCCGAGGCGGAACTGGTGGGCGCGACACGCGGCTGGGCGCTGGCGCTCATGGCGGTGCCGGTGATCCTGACCGGGGCGGCGCTGGCCGCGGGCCAGCCGCAGAGCTGGCTGACGGTCACATTGGTCGGGGGGCTGCTGGTCTTCGGGGCGCTCTTCGCGATCAATTCCTCTCTGCACTCCTACCTGATCCTGGCCTTCACCAAGGCCGAACGCGTGACCATGGACGTGGGATTCTACTACATGGCCAATGCAGGCGGCCGGCTGCTGGGCACGGTGCTGTCCGGGCTGACTTACCAGCTGGGGGGCTTGCCGCTGATGCTGGGCACGGCCTCGGTCATGGTGGCGCTGAGTGCCCTGGCCGCCGGGCGCCTGCGCGGCGTCTGAGCCTGTTTGTCTTTTTGAGCCGCGCGTTTTACTTACAAGGACGACAAGCACCGGCGCGGCGAGGGCGCCAAGAGGAGGAACAAAGATGAAATTCCTGCGTTTTGGAGATCTAGGCGCCGAGAAACCCGGGCTGTTGGACAAGGAGGGCCGGGTGCGCGACCTGAGCGGCATCGTGGCGGATTTCGCCGGGCCCACCGTCTCGACCGAGGCGCTGGCCGAACTGGCCGCGATCGACCAGGACGACCTGCCGGTGGTGGCGCAGCCCGGCCGTATCGGGGCCTGTCTCGCGCGGGTACCGAACTTCCTCTGCATCGGGCTGAACTACGCCAAGCACGCCGCCGAAGCCGGCCAGGACGCGCCGGCCGAGCCGATTGTCTTTTCCAAGGCCGTCTCGGCGCTGGCCGGGCCGGACGACCTTTTGACCATTCCCGAGGGCAGCGAAAAGACCGATTGGGAGGTCGAGCTTGGTGTGGTGATCGGACGCGAGGCCTACTGCGTGGGCGCGGCCGAGGCGCTGGC
Source organism: Roseovarius halophilus (ex Wu et al. 2025) (assembly GCF_047086965.1). Taxonomy (NCBI): domain Bacteria; kingdom Pseudomonadati; phylum Pseudomonadota; class Alphaproteobacteria; order Rhodobacterales; family Roseobacteraceae; genus Roseovarius; species Roseovarius halophilus (ex Wu et al. 2025). Next base: position 11,469 of record NZ_JBKOTX010000062.1, read on the forward strand.
GCATGTCGCGGGCTATTGCGTGATCAACGACATCTCGGAACGCAGCTATCAGCTGGACCGCGGCGGCCAGTGGATCAAGGGCAAGTCGGCCCCGGGCTTCGGCCCCGTCGGCCCCTGGCTGGTCACGGCGGACGAGGTGCCCGACCCCCAGGCGCTGGGGCTGAGCCTGACCCTGAACGGCGAGGCCGTGCAGGAGTCGACGACCGCCGACATGATCTTCCCGGTGGCCGAGATCATCAGCCACCTGAGCGAATTCATGGTGCTGCAGCCGGGCGACATCATTGCCACCGGTACACCCTCGGGCGTGGGCATGGGCATGCGCCCGCAGCGTTTCCTGCGGCCCGGGGATGTCATGGAAGTGACGGTCGAGGGGCTGGGCACCCAGCGCCAGGAGGTTCGGGCGTCTTCATAGCCGCCACGCCTGCGACCTGCGAGAGGGCCAGAGGCAGGCATGACGGTCTGTTCTCTGTATCGGGCCCTTTTTTTGTTCGGCCCCGCGGAACCTTGGGCGCCCGCTACCGCCCCAGTGCCTTGGCGAACTCGTGAAACGAGGCCTTGGGCGTGCGCGTCATGGTCTCGTAGTCCACGTGCACCATGCCGAAACGCTTTTCATAGCCGAAGGCCCATTCGTAGTTGTCCAGCAAGGACCAGTAGAAGAAGCCCCGCACGTTGGTGCCCTTGTCCATGGCGTTATGTGTCGCCTCCACGTGCTCCGAGATGAAGCTGATGCGCGCGGGGTCATGGACCGCGCCGTCGATCACATGATCGTCCCAGGCCATGCCGTTCTCGGTGACATAGACGGGCAGGTCGCCGACGTAATCGCGCGACAGCCGGGTGAGCGTGTCCTCCAGCCCCTGGGGGAAGACCTCCCAGCCCATCTGTGTCTTGGGCAGGGGGCCGGGCACAGGGTCCATCGCGGGCCAGGCCATGTCGGGCATGGCCCGCATCAGACCGCGCGTGTAGTAGTTCACGCCCAGCCAGTCGATCGGCTGCGAAATCGCGGCCATGTCGTCCTGCCAGCCCGCGGGCAGATGCGGCTCCAGGCCCTCCAGAGCCTCTTGCGGGTAGCTGCCGCGGGTGATCCCCTCAAGGAACCAGCGGTTCATGATCGCGTCCTGGCGGGCGGCGGCGGCGGCATGATCGGGGCCGTCCTCGGCCGGGACATCGGCCTCGAAGTTCAACACGATCCCGCAGTTTTCGCGCCCCTCGGCGCGCAGAACTTCCATCGCCGCGCCATGCGCCTTGAGGACATGGTGCATCGCCCGCGCGGTGGCGCGGATATCGCGCAGCCCGGGCGCGTGATGGCCCAGGAAGTGCGACAGGTAGGACACGCACCAGGGTTCGTTGATCGTGGCCGTGGCGTGCACGCGGTCACCGATGCGGCGGGTGATGACCTGCGTGAACTCGGCGAACCAGTTGTGGACGTCCGGGTTGGTCCAGCCGCCCAGGTCGGCCAGCGCCGAGGGCATTTCCCAATGATAGATCGTGTGGAAGGGCCTGAGCCCCCGTTCCAGCATGCCGTCGACCAGCCGATCATAGAAATCCAGTGCCTCGGTGTTCACCGGCCCGCGCCCCTCGGGCAGGACCCGCGCCCAGGAGGTTGAGAACCGGTAGGCGTCCATGCCGGCCGCGCGCAGCAGGTCGAGGTCCGCCTCCCAGTGCAGATAGTGGTCACAGGCCCGGCTCCCGTCCTCGGCCCCGATCACGTTGCCGGGCACCCGTGCGAAGCTGTCCCAGTGACAGGACCCGGCGCCGCCATGGGTCGATCCTTCAATCTGGTAGGCGGCGGTCGCGGCGCCGAACAGGAAATCCTCGGGAAAGTCGGAGCGGTTGAAATCCATCTCTGTCCTCACTCTGTCGGGGCGGGGCCGGTCGAGCGGCCCACCGTCAGTTCCGCCTCCATCAGCACCTGCCGGGGTGGGGCGTCGGGCGTGTCTATCCTGTCGATCAGCATTTGCGCCACTTGTCGACCGGCCTCGCGCACAGAAGATCGTGTGGAGGTGAACAGCGGCACATCGGCGCCGCTGGTGAAATAGGACAGGGCGTCGTCATGGGTGATGACGGAGACATCCTGCCCCATGCGCAAGCCGCGATCCTCCAGCGCGCGGCGCACGCCCATGGCGCTGATCATCGACGAGACCAGGAAGGCGGTCGGCGGCAACGGCCGGTCCAGAAGGTCGAGCGCGCAGACATGGCCCATGGCCTCGGTCATTTCGCCGCTGACCTCCAGCGCCGGGTCGGGGTTGAACCCGCGCGCGGTCAGCGCCGTCTCGTAGCCCGTGCGGCGGCGGGCGGCGAAATCCATCGTCTCCAGCCCGTTGATCAGCGCGATCCGGCGGTGGCCGAGGTCCAGCAGAAAGTCCGTGGCGCGCTGGAAGGCGCGACGGTTGTTCACGTCCAGCCAGGAATAGTCCTGCGGCAGGCCCGAGGCGCGCCCGTGCACCACGAAGGGCAGACCCAGGTCCTGCAGCATCGGAACGCGCGAATCTTCCATGCGGGGGCCATGCAGGATGACCCCGTCGACGACACCACGCCGCTTGAGCGACCGGTAAGCGTCTTCGGTGCGGTCGTCCTCTACCACCGAGATGAGCATCTCGTAGCCGTGGCTGGAATAGGTTTCCCCCGCCCCGGCGATGAAGTCGCCGAAGACCGGGTTCACCATCTCGTGCTTGGTCGAAAGGGGAATCACGTGGCCGATCGCCTGCGACCGTCCCGTCGCCAGCCCCTGGGCGCGGGCGTTGGGCGAGTAATCATAGCGGCTGGCCGCGTCCAGCACGCGCCGCCGGGTCTCTTCCTTGACCTCGGGGTAGCCGTTGAGCGCCCGGCTCACCGTGGTCGGCGATAGGTTCAGCTTGGCAGAGAGTTCCTTGAGGTTCATGGGCGTGCTTTTGGGTGAGGAATTGAAAACGCTTTGAAGCGCAGCTTGTTGCGCATCCTTTCTTGTCCCGCGCAAAAAATCAATGCAAATTCTGTCAGATACCTTGCAAGTGCAGAATTTATGGTGCTGCGCTTGCAGCGTTGACAGGGTGGCGCGTTTGGTACAAAGCTACGTTACTCAAAGCGCTTTGGTCCGAGTCGGAGGACCGGCCCTGCGCCCGTTCAAGACTGCAGTTAAGCGCGGTTTCCGTGCAATTGGGAGGATATTCATGAAACAGACCCTGCTTACCGGTGCGGCGACCGTCGCCCTGACCGCCGGGATGGCCTCGGCCCAGGACCTGACCGTTTTCGGTCCCTGGCTGGGACCGGACCAGGAAATGGTCGAAACCGTGCTCGCCGCCTTCGAGGAGCAGTCGGGCTACGACGTCAGCTACGTCGGCTCGGACAGCTTCGAACAGCAGATCATGGTCGATGCCGAGGCCGGCTCGGCCCCGAACGTCGCCGTGTTCCCGCAGCCCGGCCTGGCCTCGGACATGGCGTCGGATGGCTTTCTGACCCCGCTGCGGGACGGAACCGCCGACTGGCTGCGTGAGAATTACGCCGCCGGCCAGTCCTGGGTCGACCTCGGCACGTTCGAGAACGCGAGTGGCGAGGAAAACCTCTACGGCATGTTCTACAAGGTCGATGTGAAATCGCTTGTCTGGTACGTGCCCGAGAACTTTGAGGATGCGGGCTACGACATCCCCGAAACCATGAAAGAGCTCAAGGCCCTGACCGAGCAGATGGCGGCGGACGGCCTTACCCCGTGGTGCATCGGGTTGGGCTCCGGCGGGGCCACCGGCTGGCCGGCCACCGACTGGGTCGAGGACATGATGCTGCGCACCCAGCCGCCGGAGGTCTACGACGACTGGGTCACCAACGAGATGCCCTTCGACGCCGAGCCGGTGGTGAACGCGATCGAGGAATTCGGTTACTTCGCGCGCAACGACGATTACGTTGCCGGCGGGTCTGACGCCGTGGCCTCGACCGATTTCCGCGACAGCCCCAAGGGCCTGTTCGATGCCCCGCCGCAGTGCATGATGCACCGTCAGGCGTCCTTTATCCCCGCGTTCTTCCCCGAGGGCACCGAGGTCGGGCTTGATGCCGACTTCTTCTACTTCCCGGCCTACGAGGCCGAGGACCTGGGCACCCCGGTCCTGGGCGCGGGCACCATGTGGGCCATCACCAACGAGAACGAGGCGGCCCATGACCTGATGGCGTACCTTCAGACGCCTGAGGCACACGAGATCTGGATGGGTCTGGGCGGTTTTCTGACACCGCACACCGGCGTCGATACCTCGACCTTCGCGGACCCCACCCTCGCCAAGATGAACGACATCCTGCTCGACGCGACGACCTTCCGCTTCGACGCCTCCGACCTGATGCCGGGCGGTGTCGGCGCCGGGTCCTTCTGGACCGGCATGGTCGATTATGCCGGCGGCGCGGATGCCGAGGATGTTGCCTCTGACATCCAGGACAGTTGGGACTCGCTCAAGTAAGCGGGTCCGCCCGGACCGAAAGTTCGGACGGTCCGGCCCCGCGCCGGGCCGTCCCCAGCAAGACCGGAACGCCGCGACGGCCGCGTCAGGGAGGGGCTCATGTCACCAGCGCTACAGGGACTTATCACGATCCTGATCGGGGTCGGTGGATGTCTGGGATATTTCTATTTTTCCAACCAGTTGCTCGACAAGGTCATCTTTCCGGCCAAGGGGCCGAAGGCGGGCCAGAACATCAATCGCGCCAACCAGGTGCGCCCCTGGCTGTTCCTGTTGCCCGCAATGCTGTTCCTCAGCCTCTACCTGCTTTATCCGGTGGTCGAGACCCTGCGCCTGTCCTTGACCGACCGCGACCAGGACGGGGGCTTCGTCGGGCTGGCGAACTACCAGCAGATGTTCGGCGAAACCAAGTTCTGGGAAGCCATGCGCAACAACATGCTGTGGCTCTTCGTGGTGCCCGCGGCCTCGACCGCCTTCGGCCTTCTGGCCGCGCAACTGACCGACCGCATCAAGTGGGGGGCCGCGGCAAAGTCCATCATCTTCATGCCCATGGCGATTTCTTTCGTCGGCGCCTCGGTGATCTTCCGCCTGATCTATGTCGCCCGCCCCGCGGACCAGGCCCAGATCGGTGTGCTCAACGCCATCTGGCTGCAGTTCGAGGGCGGTGCGGGCAGTTTCCTCGTGCTCAAGGTGCTGCCGGCCATCGTGCTGCTGAGCTTTGCCGCCATGGTGGCCTACGTGGGCTACATCCTCCTCAAGCCCTTCCTCGGGCGGGGCTCTTCCTACAGCAGCTTCGGGTCGGTCCTGCGGATCGCCGGGGTGGCGGGGGCCGCCTATCTCGTGGTCACCTCACTGTGGCAGGTGATCGAGATCTTCACCATGCAGTTGCCCTATGGCGAGGCGCAGCAATGGCTGACGATCCCCTTCTACAACAATTTCTTCCTGATGATCGTGCTGATCTGGATCCAGACCGGCTTTGCCATGGTGATCCTTTCGGCCGCCCTGCGCGGCATTCCCGAGGAAACCATCGAGGCCGCCATCGTGGACGGTGCCAATCCCTTCGAGGTCTTCTTCCAGATCATGGTGCCGCAGATCATGGGCACCATCGTCGTGGTCTGGACCACGATCACGCTGGTCGTGCTCAAGATCTTCGACATCGTGTTCGCCATGACCAACGGCCAGTGGGAAACCCAGGTTCTGGCCAATTACATGTTCGACAAGCTGTTCCGGGCGAATGACTGGGGCGTTGGCTCGGCCAGTGCCATTGTCATCATGCTTCTGGTCTCTCCGATCCTGGTCTGGAACGTCTACAACGCCCGCAAGGAGATGCGCTGATGGACAATGTTGCCGGAACCAAGTCCAGCCTGACCTGGGCGGTGCATATCGCCACGCTGGCGCTGGTGCTGCTCTGGGTCTTTCCCACGCTGGGCCTGTTCATCTCGTCCTTCCGCACGGTGGACCAGATCAACACCTCGGGCTGGTGGGCCTCGCTGTCTGCCTCGGAACAAAGCGAGGTCCTGCGCACGGCCAGCCCCGAGGAAAATCGCGTTCCTGACGGCGACATGTTCGTGGTCACCGGCAACCTTTTTGAAGAGGGCTCGGAGAAGATAATTAGCACCTGGGGGACATCCTCGCTCAACATCTCGGCCTACCAGGCGGGCGAGACCGCCGACATGGACGATGACGGCACGCTGACGGTCGAGGAGGACGGTTCCTACGTCTGGCGCGGCACGGACGAGCATATCTCGGGCCGCGGCGAGCGGGTCTTTGCCACCGCCAAGGCCCCGCCGGAGTTCACCCTGGACAATTACGAACAGGTCCTGCTGTCGGGCGACAGCACCGACAGCATGTCGAAGGCCTTTTTCAACACCCTGACCGTGACAATTCCGGCCACGATCATCCCCATCGTGGTGGCGGCCTTCGCGGCCTATGCGCTGGCCTGGATGGATTTCCCGGGACGTGCGCTGCTGATCGCCATGGTGGTGGGGCTGCTGGTCGTGCCTCTGCAACTGGCGCTGATCCCCTTGCTCCGCTTGCACCTGGGCATCGGTATCGGCAAGGGCTACCTGGGCGTCTGGCTGGCCCACACCGCCTTTGGCCTGCCATTGGCGATCTACCTCTTGCGAAATTACATGGTCGGCTTGCCGCGCGACATCATCGAGAATGCCCGCGTGGACGGCGCGACCGAGTTCCAGATCTTCACCAAGATCATCCTGCCGCTGTCCTTCCCCGCACTGGCCAGCTTCGCGATCTTCCAGTTCCTCTGGACCTGGAACGACCTGCTGGTGGCCAAGGTATTCCTGATCGACGCCAGCGGCGAAACCACGGTGATGACCAACAAGATCGTTGAGCTTCTGGGCACCCGCGGCGGCAACTGGGAAATCCTCGCGACGGCGGCCTTCGTATCGATCGCGGTGCCGTTGGTGGTGTTCTTCGCGATGCAGAAATACTTGGTGCGCGGCATGCTTGCCGGCTCCGTGAAATAGGAAAGACAAGACTATCATGACGAAACTGGAGGCCCTGGTGCCAGGCAGCGTGCTGGAAAAGGAACAGGATTGGTGGCGTGGTGCGGTGATCTATCAGATCTATCCGCGCAGCTTCCAGGACAGCAATGGCGATGGCATCGGCGACCTGGCCGGGATCGTGCAGCGGTTGCCCTACGTCGCCTCGCTGGGGGTCGATGCGATCTGGATATCGCCCTTCTTCTCTTCGCCGATGAAGGACTTCGGCTATGACGTCAGCGACTATTGCGACGTCGATCCGATGTTCGGCACCCTGGCGGACTTCGACGCGGTGGTCGAGACCGCGCACGGGCTTGGGCTGAAGGTCATGATCGACCTCGTCCTCAGCCATACCAGCGACCGGCACCCCTGGTTCTCCGAGAGCCGTGCCAGCCGCGACAACGACAGGGCCGACTGGTATGTCTGGGCCGATCCCAAGGACGATGGCACGCCGCCCAACAACTGGCTGTCGATCTTCGGCGGCTCGGCCTGGCAGTGGAACCCGCGGCGCGAACAGTATTACCTGCACAACTTCCTGGCCTCGCAGCCCGATCTGAATTTCCATGAACCGCAGGTACAAGAGGCCCTGCTGGACGTGGCGCGGTTCTGGCTGCACCGTGGGGTCGACGGCTTCCGGCTGGACACGATAAACTTCTATGTCCACGACGCCCAGCTGCGCGACAACCCGCCCCTGCCGGCGGAACAGCGCAACGCCAACATCGCGCCCAGCGTGAACCCCTACAATCACCAGGAACACCTTTATTCCAAGAACCAGCCCGAGAACCTTGAGTTCCTGCGCAAGCTGCGCCGGGTCATGGCCCCCTTCAACGCCGCCGCCGTGGGCGAGGTGGGCGATGCCCAGCGCGGGCTCGAGATCATGGGCGAATACACCGCCGGCGACGATCTGATGCAGATGTGCTATGCCTTCGAATTCCTGGCCAAGGACCAGCCGACGCCCGACCGCATCGCCAGCGTCATGGCCCGGGTTGACGAGGTCGCCGCCGACGGTTGGGCCTGCTGGGCCTTTTCCAATCACGACGTGATGCGCCACGCCACCCGCTGGGGCCTGACACCGGCGGCGCAGCGGGCCTTTGCCTCGCTTATCATGTGCCTGCGCGGGTCGGTCTGCATCTACCAGGGCGAAGAGCTGGGCCTGCCCGAGGCCGATGTCGCCTTCGAGGACCTGCAGGACCCTTACGGCGTCGAGTTCTGGCCCGAGTTCAAGGGCCGCGACGGTTGCCGCACACCGATGGTCTGGGAGGACTCGAATCTGCACGGTGGCTTTTCCACCGCCCCCAAGACCTGGCTGCCGGTCAGCCATGACCATGTGCATCGCGCCGTCGCCGTCCAGGAGGAAGACCCTGGCGCCCTGATCCATCACTACCGTCGGGCCATCGCCTTCCGCCATGCCCACCCGGCGTTGGAAAAGGGCGACCACGATGGGGTCCACGCCGAGGGGGACGTGGTCCATTTCACGCGCCGACAGGGCGACGAGGAAATCTTCTGCGCCTTCAACCTGTCCGACACGCCCTCGGAACTGTCCCTGCCTGCGGGGAGCTGGGCGCCGGTCGGCGCGGAACTTGGCGGGGCCCATGTGTCGGCGGACAACAAATTGCATCTCGGACCGTGGCAGCCCTGTTTCGCTGTCCGCGGAACCGGGTAGGAAGATCAAAGGGAGGGACCAGATGGCGGACCTGAGGCTGGAGAACGTCGAAAAGACCTATGGCGGCACCGTCGAGGTGCTCAAGGACATCAATCTCGACATCAAGAAGGGCGAGTTGATTGTCTTTGTCGGCCCCTCGGGCTGTGGCAAGTCCACCCTGTTGCGCATGATTGCCGGGCTGGAAAAGATCACCGGCGGCACGCTGGAAATCGACGGCCAGCGCGTCAATGACGTGCCGCCCGCGCAGCGCGGCATCGCCATGGTGTTCCAGTCCTACGCGCTCTATCCGCACATGACGGTGCGTGACAACATGGCCTTCGCCCTCAAGCTGGCCAAGAAAACCCCCGCGGAGATCGACGCCGCCATCGAGAAGGCCGCAAAGATCCTGCAGCTGGAACCCTACCTCGACCGCCTGCCCAAGGCCCTGTCGGGTGGCCAGCGTCAGCGGGTAGCCATCGGCCGGTCCATCGTGCGCGACCCCAAGGTCTATCTTTTCGACGAACCGCTTTCCAACCTCGACGCCGCACTGCGGGTCGCCACGCGGATCGAGATCGCGCAGCTCAAGGAATCCATGCCGGAGTCCACGATGATCTACGTCACCCACGACCAGGTCGAGGCCATGACCCTCGCCAGCCGCATCGTGGTTCTGGCGAACAAGGGGATCGCGCAGGTCGGCTCGCCGCTCGAGCTTTACGAACGCCCCGAGAACGAGTTCGTCGCCCAATTCATCGGCTCGCCGGCCATGAACCTGATGTCGGGCGAAATCAGTGCCACAGGGGAACAGACCACCGTCAAGCTCGACGGGGGCGGAACCGCGGTGGCCGACGTGCCCACGCAAGACTCCGACAAGGGCCTGAAGGTCAATGTCGGTGTGCGCCCCGAGGATTTCACCGAGACAGAGGGCGATTTCATCTACCAGGGCAAGGTGGCCATCACCGAGGCGCTGGGCGAGGTGACGCTGCTCTACTTCGATCCTGACGGGCGCGAGGAACCCATCATCGCCAAGCTGCCCGGTATCCATGCCGATGTGCGCGGCAAGACCGTGGGCCTGACCGCCGAGCCGTCGCGCGTGCAGGTCTTCCACAACGGCAAATCGCTGCACTACCGCTAGGCCGCCCTCGCAAGACAGACCCGGCCCGTTGCCATAGCGGCCGGGTACTGGGTGACGTCATCCGCTCTGCCCGGTTTGCTTGCCAAGTGGGCAACCTGCTGCTGCGGCTGGCGGTCGGAAGGGCAGGTGGCGATTGTCCGCCGACACGTCGGGGCCGGGGCCTTGTCTTACGCGCGGTCATGCCGCTGACGGCTGAATTTTGTGGCGCTCAACCCTTGCGTTCACGCCCGACTCCCAGAAGACTCGGCAAATTCCCCGGACCAACACGGGGGTCCACGAAAACGGCGCGCGCCGGGCAAACTCCGCCGCGCCGCACAACGGGAGAGATTTTATGACATTCCAAAGCAAGCTTCTGGCCACCACGGCGGCCGCGATGCTGGCCACGTCCGGCGTGGCCTTCGCCGAGAGCCACGCCATGACCGGCCCCAACGGCGAAGCCCTGGCCGAAACCCAGGAATTCACCTACCGCGTGCTGGACGAACATTCCTCGCTCGATCCGGGCATCGTCGAGGACGTGACAGGCTCCGAGGTCGTGCGCGACCTCTTCGAAGGTCTCTACAACGACAGCAAGTCCGGCGAGACGCTCGAACCCGGCGTGGCCCTGTCGCACGAGGTGTCCGAAGATGGGCAGACCTATACCTTCACCCTGCGCCAGGACGCGATGTGGTCCAACGGCGATCCCGTCACCGCCGGTGACTTCGTCTATGCCTGGCGCCGCGCGGCCAGCCCAGAACTGGCGTCGCCCTATGCCTGGTACATGAGCCTGCTGTCCCTGGAAAACGTCGACGAGGTCATCGCCGGGGACGCGCCGCTCGAAGACCTGGGCGTGACCGCGATCGACGATCATACGCTCGAGGTGCGGCTTAAGGAACCGCTGCCCTACTTCCCGCAGATGCTGACCCATGCGACCACCTTCCCGGTGCCGCAGTCGGTGATCGAGGAACATGGCGACCAGTGGACCCTGCCCGAGAACATCGTGTCCAACGGTGCCTATGTGCTGGAAGAGCATGTGCCGCAGGAACGGTCCGTTCGTGTCAAGAACGACATGTATTGGGACGCCGAGAACACCATCATCGAAGAGGTCACCGCCCTGGTCATCAACGACGAGAACCAGGCTCTGACCCGCTTCCTCGCGGGCGAGCTTGACCGGACCGAGGTGCCTGCCGGACAGTACCCGCGCCTGAAGGAAGAGCACCCCGAAGAGGCGATCAGCTTCCCGCGGCTGTGCAACTACTACTACACCTTCAACCTGCGCGACGACGGCCCCGAGGCCTTCAAGGACCAGCGCGTCCGCAAGGCCCTGGCCCTTGCCGTGGATCGCAACGTGATCGTCGAGAACGTCCTCGCCGGCGGCCAGAGCCCGGCCTATACCTTTACCCCCGCCGCCACCGCGAACTTCGAGGTGCCGGACGTGGAAATGGCCGCGATGACCCAGCAAGAGCGCAACGCAATGGCGCGGGACCTGATGGCCGAGGCCGGCTATGGCGAGGACAACCCCCTGTCCTTCGAGATGGTCTACAACACCTCGGATGCGCACCGTTCCGTGGCCGTCGCCATGAGCCAGATGTGGGACCAGACCCTCGGTGTGGACGCCACCCTGGCCAACATGGAATGGCAGACCTTCCTTGAGGCGCGCAACACCGGTGACTTCGAACTGGCCCGCGGTGCCTGGTGTGGCGACTACAACGAGGCGTCGACCTTCCTTGACCTGCTGCAGACCAGCTCGGGCTATAACGACGCCAAGTATTCTGATGCCGAGGTCGATCAGCTGCTGGCCGATGCCAAGACGGCCGAGGACCCCAACGCCAACTACACGCAGGTGGAACAGATCATCGCCGAGGACATGCCGGTGATCCCGATCTACCACTATGCCGGCGTTTACATGATGGAAGACAACCTGATCCCGTCCTGGCCTGTGGAGAACGTTCAGCAGAACTGGTATTCCAAGGACCTCTATTTCGTCGCTGACGACTAGGCCAGCCGTCGGACCCTGCACAGGCCCGCGCCCTTCTTATCCGGGGGCGCGGGCCGCCACCTTTCGGGACACCCGCCATGTTCTCATTCATCGTCCGGCGCCTCGCGGTCGCCATTCCCACGATTCTCATCCTTGTCGTGATCAGCTTTGTGCTGATGTACGCGGCCCCCGGCGGCCCGTTCAACTCTGAACGCCCCGTGCCGGAGCAGGTCATGGCCAACCTCGAGGCCAAGTACGGCCTGGATCAGCCGATGTGGCGGCAGATGGTGACCTATGTCTGGGGCGTGGTGACCCAGTTCGATTTCGGCCCCTCCTTCCAATACACTGACCGGAGCGTGAACGACGTGATCGCCCAGGGATTCCCGGTGACGCTGACCTACGGGATGTGGTCGGCGGTGGTCGCCATGGTGGTGGGCGTCTCGCTGGGTGTCGCCGCGGCCGTAAGGCAGAACTCGGTGCTCGACTACCTGGCCGTGGGCATCACCATCGGCGCGCAGGCCCTGCCCAATTTCGTCATGGCGCCGATCCTCGTGCTGATCTTCACGCTCTGGCTGGGCTGGCTGCCGGGCGGCGGCTGGAACGGTGGGCAGTGGGAATATGTCATCATGCCGGTGATCGCGCTGTCGACCTCCTACATGGCCTCGATCGCGCGGATCACACGGTCGTCCATGCTGGAGGTGCTCAATTCCAATTTCATCCGCACCGCCCAGGCCAAGGGCCTGCCCATGCGGCGCGTGATCTTCCGCCATGCCCTCAAACCGGCGCTGCTGCCGGTGTTGTCCTACCTCGGGCCGGCCATGGTGGGGATGATCACCGGCTCGGTGGTGATCGACATCATCTTCTCGACCGGGGGCATCGGACAATTCTTCGTCAACTCGGCCTTCAACCGCGACTATGCCGTGATCATGGGGATCACGCTTCTGGTGGGGGTCCTGACCATCTCTTTCAACCTGATCGTCGATGTCCTCTACGCCTGGATCGACCCGAAGATCCGCTACTGAAGGGGGCAGGGCCATGAAACTTGCACAACCCGACGCGAAGATGCTGGAAGAGGTCGGCCACCTGGCCGAGGTGCAGGGCCGGTCGCTCTGGGCGGACGCCCGGGCGCGGTTCCTGCGCAACAAGGCGGCCCTGGCCGGTCTGGTGGTGCTGGTCCTGATCTGCCTCTTCGCCGCCTTCGGCGGGCTGATCGCCCAGTATGAACGCGATTTCGTGGATTTCTCGCTGATGGGCGCAAATGCCTATCAAGGCAGCCCCTCGATCGCGACGGGTCACTATTTCGGCGTCGATGTCGATGGCCGCGACCTGTACGCCCGCACGGTGCAGGGCACAGGCATCTCGCTGCTGGTCGGCATTGTCGGCGCCCTGGTGGCGGTCGTCGTGGGCACGCTCTACGGCGCCACCGCCGGGTACATCGGCGGCCGGGTGGACAGCATCATGATGCGCACCGTGGACGTGCTGATGTCCATTCCCTTCATGTTCGTGCTCATCCTGATGCTGGTGATCTTCGGTCGCTCGATCCTGATGCTCTTCATCGGGATCGGGCTGATCTCATGGCTGGACATGGCGCGGATTGCGCGTGGCCAGACCCTGACCATCAAGAACAAGGAATTCGTCGAGGCGGCCGTGGCCACCGGGGTGAAACCGCTGACGATCATCCTGCGCCACGTGGTGCCCAACCTGCTGGGCATCGTTATCGTTTATGCCACGCTACTGGTGCCGCAGATGATCATCTTCGAAAGCTTCATCTCCTACCTCGGGCTCGGGGTGCAGGAACCCAACACCTCGCTCGGGGCGCTCATGAGCCTTGGCACCAAGCAGATGAACAACGGCACGCTCTGGATGCTCTTCTATCCGCTGTTCTTCTTTCTCATCACGCTATTCGCGTTCTTCTTCGTGGGCGACGGCCTGCGCGACGCGCTCGACCCCAAGGACCGCTGAACACATGGCGCTTCTCGATGTTTCCGACCTGACCGTCACCTTCCAGACCAATGACGGCCCGGTGAATGCCGTTAACGGCCTCGATTTCACCGTGGCCCGCAAGGAGACCCTCGCCATCGTCGGCGAAAGCGGTTCGGGCAAGTCCCAGACGGCTTTTGCCATCATGGGCCTGCTGGCGAGGAACGGCGGCGCCACGGGCCGGGTCGCCTTCGAGGGCAATGATCTGCTGTCGCTGTCCCGGCGGCAACTCAACAAGGTGCGCTCGAACCAGATCGGCATGATCTTCCAGGACCCGATGACCTCGCTCAACCCCTACATCCGGGTCAGCGACCAGATGGCCGAGGTGCTGCAACTGCACAAGGGCCTGTCCAAGCGGGACGCCATCGCACAGGCGGTGCAGATGCTGGACGCGGTGCGCATCCCCGATGCCAAGTCGCGGATCTCCATGTATCCGCACGAGTTTTCCGGCGGGATGCGCCAGCGGATCATGATCGCCATGGCACTGCTGTGCCGCCCGCGCCTGCTGATCGCGGATGAGCCCACCACGGCACTGGACGTCACCGTTCAGGCGCAGATCATGAAGCTGCTGGGCGAAATCCGTGAAGAGTTCAACACCGCCGTGATCCTCATCACCCATGACCTCGGCATCGTCGCGGATTTCTGCGACCGGACGCTGGTGCTCTATGGCGGGCAGATCATGGAGGAGGGGCCGACGGCGCCGATCTTCGCCGACCCGTCGCACCCCTATACGGCGGGGCTGCTGGGCGCGGTGCCGCGGCTGGACCGCGAGATGGAGGTGCTTCAGACCATCTCGGGCGAACCGCCGGACATGTCCAACCTGCCCGCGGGATGTCCCTTCTCGCCGCGCTGCGAGATCGTGCGCGAACATTGCCCGACGGTGAAGCCTGGGCTCGAGGCGCTGGGCGACAGCCGCCGCCGGGCCTGCCATGCCAGCCCCGCAGAGATGAAACAGGAGATGCGCGATGTCTGAGCCGATCCTGTCGATCCGCGATGTCTCGGTCACCTTCGACGTGCGCCCGCAGGGGACCTGGCCCTGGACGCCCTCGCTGAAATTGCACGCGGTCAGCCAGCTGTCGTTGGACCTGATGCCGGGCGAGACGCTGGGCCTTGTGGGCGAAAGCGGCTCGGGCAAATCCACCCTGGCCCGCGCGGTAATCGGGACAATCCCCAGCTCGGGTGGGCAAATCGTCTACGAGGGGCAGGACCTGGCCGAGATGACACCGCCGGAGCGTCGCCGCCACCGCCGCGACGTGCAGATGGTCTTTCAGGACCCGCTGGCGGCGCTGAACCCGCGCATGACCGTGGGCGACATCATCGCCGAGCCCCTGACGACCCACGAACCCGCCACCCCCCGCCGGCAGGTCAAGGCGCGCGTGGCCGAGATCATGGAAAAGGTCGGGCTGCTGCCCAACCTGATCAACCGCTACCCGCACGAGTTTTCCGGCGGCCAGTGCCAGCGGATCGGCATCGCCCGTGCCCTGATCCTCAAGCCGAAACTGCTGGTCTGCGACGAACCCGTCTCGGCGCTGGACGTGTCGGTGCAGGCGCAGGTGGTGAACCTGCTCAAGAACCTGCAGGCCGAGATGGGCCTGTCGATGATCTTCATCGCCCATGACCTGAGCGTGGTGAAGCACATCTCGGACCGGATCATGGTCATGTACCTGGGCTGTCCCATGGAGGTCGGCCCGGCCCGGGCCATCACCGCGACGCCGCGCCACCCCTACACGCAGGCGCTGATATCTTCGGTGCCGATCCCCGACCCGGTTCTGGAGGCCGCACGCGAACGCCCGGTGCTGGAGGGCGACCTGCCAAGCCCGCTGGCCCCGCCCTCGGGCTGTGTCTTCCGGACCCGCTGCCCAAAGGCGCAGCCCAGCTGCGCGCATGCCCGCCCGGCGATGGAGGCAGCCGAAGCCGATCGGCGTGTCGCCTGCCCCTTCCAGGAGGTCGAGAAGGTGCTCGCCGAGACATGAGCGTCGGCTCTGTGGGCGGGGGAGGGTGAGCGTAGCGCATTCAGTCTCATTGATGCGCCCCACTCTGAACTTTTGAAAGCGCA
This sequence comes from Roseovarius halophilus (ex Wu et al. 2025), assembly GCF_047086965.1. NCBI lineage: Bacteria > Pseudomonadati > Pseudomonadota > Alphaproteobacteria > Rhodobacterales > Roseobacteraceae > Roseovarius > Roseovarius halophilus (ex Wu et al. 2025). The sequence goes on from NZ_JBKOTX010000062.1 coordinate 27,146, forward strand.
GGACAGGGAAGCGAAAAATGGTTCCCGCGTTTTCGCCACGTGCGCTAGTAATCCCGCTCGTAGAAGATACCGAGGCTGGACTCGCCCTCCGATCCGAAGCTGCCGCGCGCGGTCACGTCGTCGGTGACGTCGAGGTTCAGATTGACCTCCGAAGTGCCATCGGCCCCGACGGTGATGTCGGTATAGACGTTTTCCGAGATATATTTGCCCGCGCGCACTGCGGGGTTGCCGTCCTCGTCGGTGGTGATGTCGAAATCGTCGAGGTCCAGCCCTTCGCGTAGCCCTTCCAGCGCGCCGCCGCCGCCACGCCCCGAAAGGGTGGCCACGGCCGAGGCCAGCTGCACCGCCTGCAGCGGGCTGATCGCGGACAGGTCGCGCCCGAAGAGCAATTGCGCCAGGACCTCGTCCTGGGGCAGTTCCGGGCTGCTCTCGAAACGGACTTCAGGGTTATCCGCGGGGCCCTCGATGATGATCGACACGTCGGTGCCCGAGCGCGCTTCGGTTCGGGCGACAAGGCGCAGGTAGGGGGTGAAATCGCCCTGCAACTCAGCATAGCCCTCGGTCAGGTCGAACCGTTGGCCGAGGATATCCAGCCGCCCGCGCAGCAGCTCGAAGCGCCCGATGGGGCGGACGGCGGCGGTGGTTCCGGTCAGGCGCAACGCGCCGCCCAGTTCCGCGTCAAGGCCCCGGCCGCGCACGAAGATGCGCGCGGGGGCGTCGATCTGCAGGTCCAGCGGATAGGGGCGCCCGCCCGCCCCGTTGCCGCCCCGCGTGCCCGGATCGGTGC
>NZ_JBKOTX010000063.1:0-27440 GCF_047086965.1 Roseovarius halophilus (ex Wu et al. 2025)
GCTGCTGGCCGCGGTGGCGGTGGCGGGCCTGCCCACGGACCGGTTCCATTTCGCCGGGTTCCTGCCCAATGCGCAGGCGGCGCGGCGCGCGGCCCTGTCCGACCTGCGCGATCAGCGCGGAACGGTGGTGCTCTACGAATCGCCGCGGCGGCTTGCGGCGCTGGTCTCGGACATTGCCGAGACCCTCGGCGCGGCGCGCGAGGTCGTCGTCTGTCGCGAGCTGACCAAGCGCTTCGAAGAGCGTCTTGCCGGCCCGGCCGAAGAGCTGGCCCGCCGCCTTGGCGACCACCCGGTCAAGGGCGAATGCGTCGTGCTGATCGCCCCGGGCACCGAGGAGGCGGTGGGCGACGAGGCCGTGCGGGCCGCGCTTGTTAACGCGATGGAAACCATGCGGGTCAAGGATGCAGCCAATGCCGTGGCCGGGGCCATGGGCCGCCCCCGGCGCGAGGTCTACCAGATCGCATTGGCCCTGAAGGACAAGACATGACGCAGGACAGGATGCGCGGGCTGACCGCCTTTCATTCAGGCATCGCCGCGGAGCATTGCGTCGAGCGCCACTATGAACGGCGGGGCTGCGAGGTGCTGGCCCGCCGCTGGCGTTCTGCATCGGGCCAGGTCGACCTGATCGCGCGGTCGGGGCCGCAGACTGTCTTCATCGAGGTCAAGAAGGCGCGCGCCCATGCGCAGGCCGCGGCGCGGATCGCCCCGGCGCAGGCCCGGCGGATCATGGACGCCGCACTCGAATACCTCGATCAGGCCGGGGCGGGGGCCGATTCGGACATGCGCTTCGACGTGGCGCTGGTGGACGGAACGGGCCGGGTCCGGGTGGTGGAAAACGCCTTCCTCGTCTGACCGCCCCGGTCTTGCCGTTGCCCAAGCCCGGCCGATGGGCCATGTAGGGGGCGACATCAACTGACCCGGACCCCCCCAATGCCCCTTTCCGTCGCCCTCCAGATGGACCCGATTGGCGCCATCGACATCAAGGCAGACAGCACCTTCCGCATCGGGCTCGAAGCCCTGGCGCGGGGTCACAGCCTGTTCTTCTACACGCCCGACCGGCTGTCCTACCAGGAGGGCCGGATCATGGCCCGCGGCTGGGATCTGGAACTGCGCGCGCTCGAGGGCAACCATTTCAGCCTCGGCCCGGAACGCGAGGTCGACCTGTCCGAAATGGACGTGGTCTGGCTGCGCCAGGACCCGCCCTTCGACATGAGCTATATCACCAACACCCACCTGTTGGAGCGCATCCACCCCGAGACATTGGTGGTCAACGATCCCTTCTGGGTGCGCAACTACCCTGAAAAGCTGCTGGTGCTGGATTTCCCGGACCTGACGCCGCCCACGGCCATCGCGCGCGATCTGGAGACGCTCAAGGCGTTCCGCGCGCGCCACGGCGACATCATCCTCAAGCCGCTCTACGGCAACGGCGGGGCCGGGGTGTTCCGCCTGCCCGAAGGCGACCGCAACCTCGTTTCGCTGCACGAGCTGTTTTCCGGCATCAACCGCGAGCCGCTGATCGTGCAGAAATTCCTGCCCGCCGTCGCCAAGGGCGACAAGCGGGTGATCCTGGTCGACGGTGAACCCGTGGGCGCGATCAACCGCGTTCCGGCCGCGGGCGAGACCCGGTCGAACATGCATGTCGGCGGCCGCCCCGAGAAAGTGGCGATGACCGAGCGGGATCACGAGATCTGCGCCCGCATCGGCCCGCTTTTGCGCGAAAGGGGCCAGATTTTCGTGGGCATCGACGTGATCGGTGACTGGCTGACCGAGATCAACGTGACCTCGCCCACCGGCATCCAGGAACTCGAGCGTTTTGACGGCACCAACGTGGCCGGGCTGATCTGGGACGCGATCGAGGCCAAACGGTGAGCCTGCGGGCGCGGATGCTCAACACCTGGCTGCGGCGGTTTGAGCGGCCCATGCTGGCGCGGATGCCCGCGCAACCGGCCTCGAAAATGCGCGCACGTTTCGAAACGCAGGCCCGGATGTTCTTTGCGCCGCCGCGCGGCACCCGCGTCATGCTGACAACAGTTGCGGGCCTACCCGCGCTCGATATCGGCCCCGAGGGCGCGCCCCCGATCCTCTACCTGCACGGCGGGGCCTATGTCTTCGGCAGCCCGCGGACCCACGCGGGGCTGCTGGGGCGGCTCGTGGCGCGTTGCGATGCCCGCGCGGTGTTGCCGGATTACCCGCTTGCCCCGGAACACCCCTTTCCCGCCGCGCCCGAGGCGGTGCTGGCCGCCTATCGCGACCTTGCGGCGCAGGGCCCGGTGATCCTGAGCGGCGACAGCGCTGGCGGCGGTCTTGCGTTGGCCCTGCTGGCGCTGATCTGCCGCGAGGGGCTGCCGCAGCCGCTGATGACCTTCGCCCTGTCGCCCTGGACCGACCTGACCCTGTCGGGCGACAGCATGACGGCTAATGCCGACACGGACGTCCTGCTACCGCCTCGGCGCATCGCCGAGGCGCGCGATATCTACCTGAACGGGGCCGATCCCACCGACCCCCGCGCCTCGCCGCTTTTCGCCGATTTCAAGGGGGCCACGCCGGTACACATCTGGGCGGGTGAGACCGAGATCCTGCGCGACGACGCCCGGCGCATGGCCGAGCGCCTGCGCGGGCAGGGGGTCGCGGTGACGCTGACCCGTGAACAGGACCTGCCCCATGTCTGGCCCATCTTCCCGGCCTGGCAACTGCCCGAATCCGCGACCACGCTGGACCAGGTCGCGCAGGCCGTTCAGACCTCGCTGGACAGGGCCAGTCGATAGCCCACAGCCTCGGCCACATGCGCGCGGCGCAGGTCCTCGGCCCCGTCGAGGTCCGCGATGGTGCGCGCCACCCGCAGCACCCGGTGATAGCCCCGCGCCGAGAGGCCGAAGCGTTCGGCGATCTTCAGCAAAAGCGCCTTTCCCTCGGCATCCGGCGCGGCCACCTCTTCAAGCGCACTGCCCTCGAGATCGGCGTTCACACGCGCCTGCGTGCGCGCGAAGCGCCCGGTCTGGATGTCGCGCGCCGCCATGACCCGCCCGGCCACATGGGCCGAGGTTTCCGAACCGGCGGGCAGGTCGAGATCGGCGAAGGCCACCGGCGGCACCTCGACCCGCAGATCGAAGCGGTCCATCAGCGGCCCGCTGATCCGGCCCAGGTAGTCCTCGCCGCATTGCGGGACACGGGCGCAGGCGCGGGACGGGTCGCTCAGGTAGCCGCACTTGCAGGGGTTTGCGGCGGCGACCAGCATGAAGCGGCAGGGATACTTGATATGGGCATTGGCCCGGGCCACCATGACTTCGCCCGTTTCGATGGGCTGTCGCAGGGTTTCCAGCACTGTGCGCGGGAACTCGGGAAACTCGTCCATGAAAAGAACGCCATTGTGCGCCAGGCTGATCTCGCCCGGTTTCGCCCCGCGCCCGCCGCCCACGATGGCCGCCATCGAGGCCGTGTGGTGGGGCTCGCGGAAGGGGCGCTGGCGTGAAATCCCGCCGTCGTCCAGCAGCCCGGCCAATGAATGGATCATCGAAGTCTCCAGCGCCTCGGCGGCGCTCAGGGGCGGCAGAATGCCCGGCAGGCGCGCGGCCAGCATGGATTTGCCCGACCCCGGCGCGCCGATCATCAGCATATGGTGGCGCCCGGCGGCGGCGATCTCCAATGCCCGTTTGGCCCGTTCCTGTCCCTTCACGTCCGAAAGGTCGCGCCCGGTCGGTGCGCTCGTGACCTCGCCCGGTGCGGCCGGTGCCAGAGGCGTCTGGCCGGTGTAGTGTCGCGCCGCCTCGCCCAGCGATGTGGCCCCGATCACCGTCGCGGCGTAGACCCAGGCGGCCTCTGCCCCGCAGGTGGCGGGGCAGAGCAGGCTGCGGCTTTCCTCGGCGGCCGCCATGGCCGCCGGCAGCGCGCCGATCACCGGGACCAGCCCGCCATCCAGTGACAATTCGCCCAGGGCCACCGTCTCGGCCACCTTGTCGTCGGGCAGCACGTCCAGCGCCGCCAGCAGGGCCAGCGCGATGGCCAGGTCGAAATGGCTGCCCTCCTTGGGCAGGTCGGCGGGCGAGAGGTTCACGGTGATGCGCTTGGACGGCAGCGCGATGGACATCGACGACAGCGCCGAGCGCACCCGGTCGCGGGCCTCGGAGACGGCCTTGTCGGGCAGGCCGACAATGGAAAAGGCCGGTAGACCGGGCGAGACGGCGCATTGCACCTCGACCATGCGGGCCTCGACCCCCTCGAAGGCGACCGTGTATGCGACAGAAACCATGGAGCGACCCCGGTGTTAAGACCGGTTAACGTTAATCACCCCCGTGGTTAACGTAGGGTGAATGGCCGACCGAATCGCGGGCCCGCCCGGGGGCCGGCCCTTGCCAACCCTGCGTGACGGCCGGAAATGCGGCGGATCGGGGCCGCGGCCGGCCTGCGGTCAGGGGGTGTCGCGGGTTTCGTCGCCCCCACCCGCGGAATCTCGCTCAACAGGTGATCCGTCCGCGCAGCCTTTGCGTACAAGTTTCAAGTCTGCACAGGATGGCACACAGACAGGGGGTTCCCATGGCACTCGACACTGCCGACGATCAGAGCATGACGCGCTCGGCCATGAAGGCCGAGTTGCTGGACGCAGAGACCGAGCTGAAACTGGCCTATGCTTGGCGCGATGAGCGCGACGAAGAGGCCCTGCACCGCCTCATCACCGCCTACATGCGCCTCGCCATTTCCATGGCGTCCAAGTTCCGCCGCTACGGCGCGCCGATGAACGACCTGATCCAGGAGGCCTCGCTGGGGCTGATGAAGGCCGCCGACAAGTTCGATCCGGACCGCGGCGTGCGTTTTTCGACCTACGCGGTTTGGTGGATCAAGGCCAGCATCCAGGACTCCGTGATGCGCAACTGGTCCATGGTGCGCACAGGCTCAACCAGCAGCCAGAAATCGCTGTTCTTCAACATGCGCCGCATCCAGGCCCGGTTGGAGCGTGAGGCGAGCGCGCGTGGCGAAACGCTTAACCCGCACGACCTGCGTAATGCGGTTGCCAAGGAGCTCGGCGTGCCCGTTCACGATGTCGAGATGATGGAGGGGCGGCTGTCCGGCTCGGATTTCTCGCTTAACGCGACCCAGTCGACCGAGGACGAGGGTCGCGAGTGGATCGAGGCACTGGAAGACGAAAGCGACCAGGCCGCCCAGACCGTCGAGGCTGATCACGACAACGACACCCTGCGCCAGTGGCTGCTGACCGCGCTGACGGCGCTCAACGACCGCGAACAGTTCATCGTGCGCGAGCGCAAGCTGCGCGACGATCCGCGCACGCTGGAAAGTCTTGGTGACGAATTGGGCCTCTCCAAGGAGCGTATCCGCCAGCTCGAGTCGGCGGCCTTCGGCAAGATGCGCAAAACGCTCGAAGGGCGGTCGCGGGAGGTGCTCAACCTGCTCGCATGAGGGGATTGTTTTGCGCCCTGGCCGCCGCGGCCACGCCCGTGGCGGCCGAGCCTGCGCGTGATGCCATCGTGCCGTCCGCGGCCGTTGTGATTCTGGGAGAGACCCACGACAACCCGCACCACCATGCCCGCCAGGCCGAGATCGTCGCCGCACTCGACCCGGCCGCACTGGTCTTCGAATTCCTGACGCCGGGGCAGGCCGAGGGGCATGTCCCGGGTGCCGCCGAGGCTGATCTGGAGGCGGCGCTGGGCTGGGATGCCTCCACCGGGCTGCCGGACTTCTCGATGTATTATCCGATATTCGCCGCCGCGCCCGAGGCCGAGGTTCTGGGCGCGCGGGTACCACGGCCCGAGGCGCGCGAGGCGATGCAGCGGGGCGTGATCGAGGTGTTCAGCGGCAGCGCGCCCCTGTTCGGCCTCGACGAGCCGCTTCCGGAGGACGAAATGGCGCAGCGGCTCGCGCTTCAGGCCGAGGCCCATTGCGATGCCCTGCCCGAAGAGATGCTGCCGCTCATGGTCGAGGTGCAGCGGCTGCGCGACGCTGAGCTGGCCCGCGCCACGCTGGCGGCGCTGGAGGCGGCGGGACCGCCCGTGGTGGTCATCACCGGCAATGGCCATGCCCGCAAGGACTGGGGCCTGCCGGCTCTGCTGGGGCAGGCCCGGCCCGGGCTGGAAGTCTTCGCCCTGGGCCAGGCGGAAGGCGAGGGTGCCCTGTCGGGGGACTTTGACCTGGTGGTTTCCTCGCCGCCCGTCGACCGCGAGGACCCCTGCGCCGCCTTCCGATAGGGGCGCGGGCCGCATTGCCCCGCCCGCGCTTGCGGGCTACGCTTTGGCGGAGTTCATGAAAGGCCGCGCCATGCTGACTGGCAAATCCATCCTGCTGATCGTCGGTGGCGGGATCGCCGCCTTCAAGGCGCTGGAGCTTGTGCGCCGCCTGCGCGAGCACGGGGCCCGTGTCACCCCCGTCCTGACGGGCGCGGGGGCGGAATTCGTCACGCCGCTCAGTCTGTCGGCGCTGGCGGGCGAAAAGGTTTATCGCGACCTCTTCGATCTGACGGCCGAGGCCGAGATGGGCCATATCGAACTGAGCCGCGCCGCCGACCTGGTGGTGGTGGTCCCGGCCACGGCCGACCTCATGGGAAAGATGGCCGCCGGGCTGGCCGATGACCTGGCCTCGACCCTGCTGCTGGCGACGGACAAGCGGGTGCTGATCGCCCCGGCCATGAATGTCCGCATGTGGGACCATCCCGCGACCCGGCGCAATGCCCAGACCCTGCGTGACGACGGTATCCTGTTCGTCGGCCCGACCGAGGGCGACATGGCCTGCGGCGAATTCGGGTCGGGACGCATGGCCGAGCCGCTGGAGATCGTCGCGGCGATCGAGATGGCGCTGGGCGCGGGGCCGCTGAGAGGGCGGCATGTGCTGGTCACCTCGGGGCCGACGCATGAACCCATTGACCCGGTGCGCTATATCGCCAACCGATCCTCTGGCGCGCAGGGCGCGGCCATCGCCGCCGCACTGCGGGATCTCGGGGCGCGGGTGACCTTCATCACCGGCCCGGCCACGGTGCCCGCGCCGGCCGGTGTCGAGGTCGTGCCGGTGGAAACCGCCCGGCAGATGCTGGCGGCGGTCGAGGCCGCGCCCGTGGCCGATGCGGCCGTCTTTGCCGCCGCCGTGGCCGATTGGCGCGTGACCAGTGAAAACGACCGGAAGATCAAGAAGGATGCCGGCGGGCAGCCCGCGCTGGCCTTCGCCGAAAACCCCGACATCCTTGCCACAGTCAGCCAGCGCGCAGCGGGGCGACCGGGCCTTGTCGTGGGCTTCGCCGCCGAAACAGAGCACGTCGTCGAGAACGCCGAGGCCAAGCGTGCCCGAAAAGGCTGCGACTGGCTGCTGGCCAATGATGTGAGCCCGGAGACCGGCATCATGGGCGGCACGGAAAACCGCGTGGTCCTGATCACCGAGGCGGGGGCCGAGGACTGGCCGCGCATGAGCAAACATGCGGTTGCCGACCGGCTGGCCCGGCGGATCGCCGAGGCGCTGGGTTGAGACCGGCGGATTTGAGTTTACTTGCCAAGATGAAGATAAAGCGAGGGCGGGCATGGTGATGATCCGGGTCGAATGGGACGCGGGCGCGGATCGGGCGCTGGGCCTGCCGAGCTATGCAAGCGCCGGGGCGGCGGGGGCCGACCTGCGCGCGAATTTCGAGGATCGCGGGCAGGTCGTGCTGGCCCCCGGCGCGCGTGCGCTGATCCCCACGGGCCTGCGGCTGGCGATCCCTGAAGGCCACGAGGTTCAGATCCGGCCGCGGTCGGGGCTGGCGCTCAAGCACGGGATCACCCTGCCCAACAGCCCCGGCACCATCGACAGCGACTACCGCGGACCGCTGGGCGTGATCCTGCAAAATACCGGGGACGCGGATTTCACCGTCACCCATGGGAGCCGCATCGCGCAGATGGTCGTTGCCCCGGTGGCGCAGGCCGCCTTTGAGGTCGCTGCGCTGGATGACACCGACCGGGGCGCCGGCGGCTTTGGATCGACGGGGGCGACATGACGGTTGTTCTGGCCATGGTGGCAGCGCTCTGGGGGATCGGCATCGTGATGAAGGCGCCCTATTCGGCGCGGTTCACCATGATCGGCGTGCTGATCGCTGCGGTCCTTCTGGTGCAGCTGATCCTGCCGGACGGCCACCCCCTGCGCGAGGCCACAGGCAGCGATCCGCGGCTCTGGGGGCTGCTGATCGGGCTGGGAATCGTTGTCTGGGCCTATACACTGGTCTTTGGCCGGGTAAAGGCCCGGGCGCGGCGCAGCCAGGCCGAGGCGGCGCCCAAGTCGGGTGGTTTCAACGAGACCGAGCTGGACCGCTATGCCCGCCATATCGTGCTGCGAGAGATCGGCGGCCCGGGGCAGAAGGCCCTGAACGAGGCGCGCGTTCTGGTGATCGGGGCCGGGGGCCTCGGGGCGCCCGTCCTGCAATACCTGGCCGCGGCCGGGGTGGGCACCATCGGCGTGATCGATGACGATCTGGTCGACAACTCCAACCTGCAGCGGCAGGTGATCCACACCGACGCCCGCATCGGCATGCCCAAGGTGCATTCGGCGGCCGAGGCCATGGCGGCGCTCAATCCCTTCGTGACGGTGCGCCCCTACCAGCGCCGCCTGACGGCACAGATCGCGGACGGGCTTTTCGACGATTATGACCTTGTGCTCGACGGGTCGGACAATTTCGACACGCGCTATCTGGTCAACCGCATCTGCGCACAGAAGGGTATCCCGCTGATCGCCGGCGCCCTGACCCAATGGGAGGGGCAGATCAGCCTTTACGACCCGGCAAATGGCGCGCCCTGCTATGAATGCATCTTCCCCCAGCGTCCGGCGCCCGGCCTCGTGCCCAGTTGCGCCGAGGCCGGGGTGCTGGGGCCGCTGCCAGGGGTCATCGGCGTGATGATGGCGGTGGAGGCGATCAAGGCGATCACGGATTCCGGAGAGGGGCTGCGCGGGCGGCTGATGATTCATGATGCGCTCTATGCCGAGACCCGCGTGATGGCGACGAAACCGCGTGCTGAATGCCCCGTATGCGGCGCACCCGGCGAAGGAGAGACGACATGACCAACCCCCTGCTTGCCGACTGGGACACGCCCTTCGGCCTGCCGCCCTACGATCGGATCACCGATACCGATTATGCCCCGGCAGTCGAGGCGGCGCTGGACGCCGCGCGCGCCAATATTGCCGAGATCGCGGAGACCCCCGACCCGCCGACCTTTGCCAACACGATCCAGGCGCTGGAACTGGCCGACGAGGGCCTGGCCCGCGTCCTGGGCGCCTTTTACGCGCAGGCCGGGGCCGACAGTAATGACGCGCGCCAGGCGCTGATGCGCGACTTTTCCCCGAAACTGGCGGCTTATGGCTCCGAGATCACGTCGAATGCGGCGCTCTTCGCCCGGATCGAGGCACTTTGGCAGGACCGCGATGCGCTGGAGCTGACCGGGGAACAGGCCCGCGTGCTGATGCTGACCCGGCGCGGGTTCCTGCGGGCCGGGGCGCAGTTGCGGGGCGCCGAGGCGGACCGGCTCAAGGACATCAAGCAGCGGCTGGCCGAGCTGGGCACGCGCTTCACGCAGAACCTGCTGGCCGATGAGCGGGACTGGTGCATGGACCTGTCAGAGACGGACCTGCAGGCCCTGCCCGGCTTCGTGCAGGACGCCGCCCGCGCGGCGGGGGCCGAACGCGACCGCGGGCCGGTGGTGACCACGTCGCGCTCGCTGATCGTACCCTTTCTGCAATTCTGCCCCGACCGGGCCCTGCGGCAGCGGGCCTACGAGGCATGGACATCGCGTGGGGCCATGGGCGGCGAGACGGACAACCGCGCCATCGCCGCCGAGGTGCTGAAATTGCGCGAAGACCGCGCCGCCCTGCTGGGGTATGACACCTTTGCCGCCTACAAGCTGGAAACCGAGATGGCGGGCACGCCCGGCGCGGTGCGCGACCTGCTGATGCAGGTCTGGACCCCGGCCAGGCGCGCAGCCGAAGCGGACGCTCAGGTTCTGACGGAGATGCTGCAGGCCGACGGGATCGCGGGGCCGCTGCAGCCCTGGGACTGGCACTATTACAGCGAACGCCGCCGCGCCGCCGAGCACGACCTTAACGAGGAAGAGATCAAGCCTTACCTGCAGCTTGACCGGATGATCGCGGCGGCGTTTGATTGCGCGAACCGCCTGTTCGGGCTGGACTTCAGGGAAATCGACGCGCCGCTCTATCACCCCGACGCCCGCGCCTGGGAGGTCACGCGCGACGGGCGGCATATGGCCGTTTTCATCGGCGACTATTTCGCGCGCGGGTCAAAACGCTCGGGCGCCTGGTGCAGCGCGATCCGGAGCCAGCAGAAGCTGGCCGGTGAGATTTGCCCCCATGTCGTCAACGTGTGCAATTTCGCCAAACCGTCCGAGGGTCAGCCCGCCGTGCTGTCCTACGACGACGCGCGCACCCTGTTTCATGAATTCGGTCATGCCCTGCACCAGATCCTGTCGGACGTGACCCATGCCTCGATCAGCGGCACCTCGGTGGCGCGCGACTTCGTGGAGCTTCCCAGCCAGCTTTACGAACACTGGCTGGAGGTGCCCGAGGTGCTGGAAACCTTTGCCAGCCATGCCGAGACGGGCGATCCGATGCCGCGCGATCTGCGGGACCGGCTGCTGGCGGCCACCACCCATGATGCCGGGTTCCAGACGGTCGAATACCTCGCCTCGGCCCTTGTTGACCTGGCCTTTCACGATGGCCCGGCGCCGGCGAACCCGATGCAGAAACAGGCCGAGGTGCTGGAACAGATCGGCATGCCGCCCGCGATCCGGATGCGCCACGCCACGCCGCATTTCGCCCATGTCTTTGCCGGCGACGGTTATTCCAGCGGCTACTACAGCTACATGTGGTCTGAGGTCATGGACGCCGATGCCTTCGAGGCCTTCCAGCAGGCCGGCGGCCCCTTTGACCCGGCGATGGCCAGGGCGCTGGAGGCGCATGTCCTGTCGCAAGGCGGGTCCGAGGACGCGGCCACGCTCTATACCCGGTTTCGCGGCGGGCTGCCCGATGCGGCGGCGCTGCTACGGGGCCGGGGGCTGGCCGCGTAGGGCCTCGGCCAGTTTCTCGATTTCGCGCAGCTCCTCGGCCACGGCGCCTGCGAAGGCCAATCCGGCATCGGGCACCGCGCCGGGGTCTTCCGCGCCCAGTTCCAGGTGATTGCGGTCGGCCAGGTAGCTGTCGACGCCCCGGTCCCCCAGTGCGGCAACGATCCGGGCGAGCAACTTGCGCTGGGCGATGAGGCGGGCTTCGAGTATCTCGGGGGTCACGGCGTCTCCTCTTGTCGGTCTTCGGGCTTCTGGGGGTCTTCGGGGTGCGGGGTCACGCCATGCGGGTCCTTGTGGATCAGCACGTCGGCCTGCGGATGGTCGGCCAGGATGGCCCGGCGCAGTGCGGCGCCTATGGCATGGGCCTCTTCGAGGGTCTGGCTGCCGTCCAGCTCGATATGCAGGTTCACGAACAGGCGGCTGCCCGATTGCCGGGTCTTGAGGTCGTGATGGCCCAGAACGCCGGGGAAATCCGCGACGGTCCGCTCGATCCGGGCCAGGGTCGCGGGATCGGCTTGCCGGTCCATCAGGGCGTTCCAGGCGCCCCGGGCGATGCGCAGGGCGCTGACGATCAGCATCACCGCCGCGCCCAGGGCGACGATGCTGTCCACCTGGCCCAGCCCGAAGCGGGCCGAGGCGAACAGGGCGACCAGCGCGCCCAGGTTCGGCACCAGGTCGCCGACGTAGTGCAGGCTGTCGGCGGCCACGACCCTGTTGCCGGTCCGCCGCGCCACGCGCCGTTGCCACCAGACAAGCGCCGCGGTCAGCACGATGGAAAAGACCATGACGGCCATGCCGCGGGTTTCCTGCGCGGGCAGGGGGCTGTCGCCCGCCACCAGGCGCAGGACCGCCGCCCCGCCGATGGCCCCCGCCGAGACGATGATGAAAAGCGATTGCGCCAGCGCCGCGAGGTCCTCGATCGCGGTATGGCCGAAGGCGTGGTCGGCATCGGCGGGTTTGGCGGCATAGGCGATGGCCGCCAGCCCGCCCAGCGAGACCATGAGGTCCAGCGCGCTGTCGGCCAGCGCCGCGGCCACGGCCAGCGATCCGGTCTGCCCGAAGGCCCAGAGCTTGGCCACCACGAGCACCAGCGCCACGGTGACCGAAGCAAGACCGGCCGAAAGGTTCAGTCTGTGATGCGATCCTGCCATTGCCGGGCAGTCTAGTCGCGAATCTCGTCGGGAAACACACCCCAGAGCACCGGCTTGGGCGCCCAGCCGCGATGCCCCCCCGCGACCAGACGGCACCAGTCGCGGCGGCATTCATCCAGTTCGGCGATCACGCCTATCTCGACAATGGCGGTCTGCTGGGCCGTCTCCTTGGGCCGGGCCCGAAGCGACAGCATGTCGCGCGTCACGATCACAGTGCGGTTGCCCGACAGCAGCGCGTAATGCACCCAGCCGCCCATGCCCTCGTGGTCGCCCACGCGGCGCCAGTGGCCGTATTCGGCGGTGACGCGCAGCGGCATGTCGCGGCGCGTGAAGACCCAGTCGATCCGGTGCGACAGGCTGGGGCCCCGGCGCACGTTGGCCTCGTTCACCTTGAGCGAGACAAAGCGCGGCAGGGGCAGGTTGGTGACAGGCCCGCGCGCTTCGGGAACCGTGGTATCAGGCACCGCGCTGTCCTGCGCCGGGGCCATCCCGGCACAGAGCACGAAGACACAGGCCAGCACCTGCCGCCAGATTGTCATGAAGTCACCTGTCAAACTGCGCCTCTTGCGCGCGGGTTCTTGTGCCACGTCGCGGATGCGGGCAGGTTGCCACACAGGATCATGAGTGGAAAGCGACGGAGGCCCCCGGATGCCACGCAAACGCCTGAGTGTTGTCGTCACGCGACGGTTGCCCGAGGTTGTCGAAACCCGCATGAAAGAGCTTTTCGACGTGCAGCTGCGCGACGATGACAGCCCCATGAGCCCCGAAGAACTGGCTGAGGCCGTCCGCGGGTGCGACGTCCTGGTGCCGACACTGACCGACACCGTCAATGCCGGGCTGCTGGGGCAGGCGGGCGAGCGGCTCAAGCTGATCGCCAATTACGGCGCCGGGGTGGACCATATCGACGTGGGAACGGCGCGCCAGCGAGGTATCCTCGTGTCGAATACGCCCGGTGTGGCCACCGAGGACACCGCCGACATGACCATGGCGCTCTTGCTCGCCGTCACCCGCCGCATCCCCGAGGGTCTGGCGCGGATGCAGTCGGGCGAATGGAGCGGCTGGGCCCCCAACGCCATGCTCGGCGGGCGCATCGCCGGGCGGCGGCTGGGAATCCTCGGGATGGGCCGGATCGGCCAGGCCGTGGCGCGGCGCGCTGCGGCCTTCGGAATGCAGGTGCATTACCACAACCGCCGCCGCCTGCGCCCGGAAACCGAGGACGAGTTGGGCGCGACCTACTGGGAAAGCCTCGACCAGATGGTCGCGCGCATGGACGTGATCTCGGTCAACTGCCCGCACACGCCCTCGACCTTCCATCTGATGAACGCGCGGCGGCTCAAGCTGATGAAACCGGACGCGGTCATGGTGAACACCTCGCGCGGCGAGGTGATCGACGAAAACGCACTGACGCGGATGCTGCGGGCCGGTGAACTGGCCGGGGCGGGGCTGGATGTCTTCGAACACGGCAACCAGATCAACCCGCGCCTGCGCGAACTCAAGAACGTGGTTCTGTTGCCGCACATGGGCTCGGCCACCCGCGAGGGCCGCATCGAGATGGGCGAGAAGGTGTTGCTGAACATCAAGACCTATCACGACGGCCACCGGCCCCCCGATCAGGTGGTCCCGGCCATGCTGTGAGGCGGGCGCAGGGGGCGCTTGTCCGGCCCCTGGGTCATGGGGGCGCGCATCATTGCCCCGGGCGGGGTCAATCCGCTGCCGTGCTCCTGGGCGATCCGCCCGCCCGATCCCCTACTTGTAGACCTGATCTGGGCCGGGGAAGGTGCGCGATGTCACATCGTCGGCATAGGACTTGACCGCCGCTTCGATCATCGGGCCCAACTGGCCGTAGACCTTGACGAATTTCGGCGTCCAGGGGTTCAGGCCCAGCATGTCCTCGAGCACCAGGACCTGGCCGTCGCAATTCCGCGACGCGCCGATGCCGATGGTGGGGATATCCACCGCCTCGGTGATGCGGTCGGCAAGGTCCTCGACCACGCCCTCGACCACGACAGCGAAGGCACCGGCCTCGGCCACCGCCCTGGCGTCCTCGACATGCACCTTCCAGGCGTCCTCGTCGCGGCCCTGCACCTTGAAGCCGCCCATGGTGTTCACCGATTGCGGGGTCAGGCCGATATGCGCCATCACCGGGATGCCACGGTCGACGAGAAAGCGGATGGTCTCGGCCATGCGCGCGCCGCCCTCCAGCTTGACCGCCTGGCACTGGGTCTCCTTCATGATCTGCGCGGCGTTGCGAAAGGCCATGTTGGGGCTTTCCTCGTAGGTGCCGAAGGGCATGTCGACCACGACCAGCGCCCGCTTGGTGCCGCGCACCACGGCCTTGCCGTGCATGATCATCAGGTCCAGTGGCACGCCCACGGTGCTTTCCATCCCGTGCATCACCATTCCGAGGCTGTCGCCCACGAGGATGAAATCGGCATGTTTGTCGACCAGCGCCGCGGTATGGGCATGGTATGACGTCAGCGACACGATGGGCGCACCGCCCTTGCGGGCGCGCAGTTCCGGCACGGTGGTGCGGCGGATGGTTTCGGTCTGGGCGCTCATGGACGGACCTCCCTTTGGTCGATCAAGAGGACACGATTGTCCCCGCTGCCGAATTCGGCGGAAATCATGATGCCGACCGGCCCTGTCAACGGGCCGGTGGCGGGGGTGAAATCGGGCAGCCGGACAATGTCCAGCCCCTCGAGCGTGGCGCGGGGCTCATCGGCAATCCGGTCGCGGATGATCCGGGCGAGGTCCTCGGCCGTTGCGGCCCCGCCGTGCTGTGCCGCGTCCAGCGCGCGCGACAGGATGGGGGCGGCGGTGCGGTCTTCGGGGGTCAGGCGGGTGTTGCGGCTGGACAGGGCCAGCCCGTCGGTGTCGCGCACCGTCGGCACGCCGCGGACCTTCACGGGCATGTGCAGGTCGCGCACCATGCGCTTGATGACATGCAGCTGCTGGTAGTCCTTTTCCCCGAAATAGGCGGCGTCGGGCTGGCAGATGTTGAACAGCTTGGCCACCACGGTGGTCACGCCGCGGAAATGGCCGGGCCGGACGGCTCCGTGCAGCATGTTGGCCAGGCGCGTCGTCTCGACCACGGTCTCGTCGCCTTCGGGGTAGATCTCGGCAGCCTCGGGGATCAGCACCGCGTCGACGCCGGCGGCCTCGAGCCGCGCAAGATCCTCGGCCTCGGTCCGGGGGTAGTTGGCCAGGTCGGCGGCCTCGCCGAACTGGGTGGGGTTGATGAAGATCGTGGCCACGACCCGGTCATGGGCCGCGCGCGCTTCGCTGACCAGGGCCATGTGCCCGTCATGCAGCGCGCCCATGGTCGTGACGAGGCCGACCCCCGCGCCGCCGGCGCGGAACCGGGCCACGGCGGCGCGAATGTCGGAAACGGTGCGGCAGATCTGCATGGGCTGTCCCGGTCGGCGTCGTAATGTGCCCCGCAGGCTTACACCGGGCCGGGCCGGGCGGGCAACCGATGTCATTGAGGCGGGCGGTTGCCAAGCGGTGTGCGTTCGCACGCTTTCAATCCGCCAGAGGGGGATGATCGCGTCGCCCCCGGACGGCAGGCGGATTGCGGCGGGGGCGGGGGGCGCTGCCCCCGTCGGTCTGCGACCGACTCCCCCGCGGTATTTGGGACCCAAAGAAGCTGGGCGTCGGTTTTGAGAGGTCTGGCGTCGGCTGCAGGTCGCAGGATTTTGCCAGAATGGGCATGGTGGCCGCGATAAGGAAAGCTGGAGTCCTCGAGATGAAAACCAATGTCCGTGCGCTTGTCATCGGTGGCGGGGCCATCGGCTCCTCGGTCGCCTATCACCTGGCCCGGGCGGGCTGGGACGAGATCGTGTTGCTGGAGCGCGATGAACTGACCGCGGGTTCGACCTGGCACTCCGCCGGGCTGCTGCCGCTGTTCAACATGTCCTATGCGGTCAGCCATATCCACGACTACTCGGTGAAGTACTACAAGACCCTGGAGGAAGAGACGGGGCTGAATGCCGGCTTCTCGGTGGTGGGCAACCTGCGCATGGCCCGCACCCGGGACCGGATGGACGAATACATGGTCTATGCCTCCACCGCCGAGACAGTGGGCATTCACTACGAATGGATGACCCCGGCCCAGATCAAGGAGAGCTGGCCACTGGTCAACACCGAGGATTTGCAGGGCGCGATCTACCACCCCGAGGACGGCTACATAAACCCGGCGGACCTGACCATGGCCATGGTCAAGGGCGCGCGCCAGCGCGGCGTCACGATCGAGCGCAAGTGGCAGGCGGATGCCTTTGAGTGGAAGGGCGACCACTGGGACGTGACCTGCACCAGGATGGTGGAGAAGGGCGGCAACCTCGTGCCCACGGACGAGCAGGTCGTGGTCTCGGCCGAGCATGTCGTCACCGCCAGCGGCAACCATTCGCAGCGCGTGGCCCGCATGCTGGGCATCAAGCTTGCGGCGATCCCCGTCGAACACCAGTACATCATCACCGAGCCCGACCCGGAGCTGAAGACCTACCGTGCCGCCGGCAATGCCGAGCACCCGGTTCTGCGCGATGCCGATGCCAAGTGGTACGTGCGCGAAGAGCGGGGCGGCTGGATGCTCGGCCCCTATGAGCTGAACGCTCCGGCGCGGTTCGAATACGGCGTGCCGGACAGTTTCCGCGCGGACCTCTTCCCGCTCGATCTGGAGCGGATCGAGGAGGAATACATGTCCATGATCCACCGCATTCCGACCACCGAGGAGCTGGGTCTCAAGGACGATTTCAATGGGCCGATCTGCTACACGCCCGATGGCAACCCGCTGCTTGGCCCCGCCCCGGGGCTGCGCAACATGTGGCTGGCCGAGGGGTTTTCCTTCGGCATCACCGCCGCGGGGGGCGCCGGAAAGTACCTGGCCGATCTCATGGTCGAAGGCGAGGCCGAGATCGACATGGCCAGTCTCGACCCGCGCCGTTTCGGCAGCTGGACCACCACGGAATACAGCGCCCGCAAATGTGAAGAGGCCTATGAACACGTCTACATCCTGCACCACCCTGACGAAGAGCGCGAGAAATGCCGCCCGCTGCGCACCGCGCCCAGCTATGACCGGCTGAAGGCGCGGGGCGCGCAGTTCGGCGTGGTCAACGGCTTCGAGCGGCCCAACTATTTTGGCCCGCTGGACGCGCCCGAAAGCTTCGACCATGACGCGCGCAGCTTCCGCCGGGGCGGCTGGTGGCAATATGCCGTGGACGAGGCCAAGGCGGTCCGCGAGGGCGTCGGCCTGCTGGATGCCAGCGCCTTTACCAAGCATGTCGTCAAGGGTCCGGGCGCGACCGCCTTTCTGGACTGGTTCACCTGCAACAGGCTGCCCAAGGTGGGCCGCATCAACCTGACCTATGCGTTGACACCGGCAGGCACGACGCGCACGGAATACACCATCGTCCGGCGGGCCGAGGATGAATACTATCTCGTCTCCTCCGGGGCGCTGACGGATTACGACGGTGACTGGCTGCGCAAGTGCGCCGCGGACAAGGCGGCCGAGTTCGGCTATATCGTGGTCGAGAACGTGACCACGCAATACGGTGTCTTCGCCATCGCCGGGCCGAAATCCCGCGATGTGCTGGCCGAGGTCATCAAGGATGCCGAACCGGACACGGCCCTGTCGAACAAGCGCTTCCCCTGGTTGTCGGCCCGGCAGATCGAGCTGGGCATGTGCCCGGTCAACGCGATCCGCGTGGCCTATACCGGCGAGCTGGGCTGGGAGTTGCACCACCCGATCGAGATGCAGAACTATCTCTTCGACCTGCTGGAGGCGGCCGGCGAAAAGCACGGGATGAAGCTGGTCGGAGCGCGGGCGCAGAACTGGCTGCGCCAGGAAAAGTCCTACCGCGCCTTCGGGCACGAACTGGGCCGCGATGCCACCCCGCTGGAGGCTGATCTGCCGCGCTTTGTGGACCTGTCCAAGGAGTTTCAGGGCAAGGCCGCGATGGAGGAGCTCGGGCTGCGCACCAAGTGCTGCACCCTGCTGATCGACGGGCCCGAGGACGCCGACCCCTGGGGGGTCGAGGCGCTTTATCATGCTGCCGAGAAGGTCGGGCGGCTGACATCGGGTGGCTATTCGGTGCATTTCGGCAAGTCCATCGGCATGGGCTATGTCCGGCCCGACCTGGCCGAACCGGGGACCCGCCTGAAGATCAGGATGTTCGATCAACTGTGGGACGCCGAGGTGGTCGTGGACTCGCCTTATGACCCCGCCAACGAGACGATCCGCAAGGACGGCTGAACCCGCAGCGAATCGCGGGCCCCGTCAAGCGCCGGTTGCGACAGGGTCTCGGCCCGCGCGATCCAGCCCGCCTGCGCCAGCCAGTTGGTGCCAGGTCGGGCGCGGTGGCGTCCAGGGCGTGCAGGATGAACAGGTGGCCGGCCAGCTGGTCGAAGTGGCCCGCCCGGCGGGCATCGCGGAGGTCCGTTGCGCCGTGACCATGCAGCGGCGCTATCTCCATCCGCTGCTGGCCGAGGTGCTGGGCCCGGCCTGAACCACCCGGTGTGGTCAGTCGCGCAGGCGGTGCGGGGTCAGCTGTGCCACGATCCCGGCCTCGATTTCGGGGGCGCGCCCGGCGACGAGGTCGGCCACCAGCTGGCTGGCGGCGGGCGCGGTCTGGAAGCCGTAGCCGCCCTGGCCGGCCATCCAGATGAAACGCGGCTCGTCGGGGTCCGGCCCCAGGACAAGCTGCCGGTCGGGGGCGAAGGTGCGCAGACCGGCCCAGTTGGCCAGCATCCGCGTGACCTCGTAGTGCATGACGGCCTCGAACCGTGCCAGCCCCTCGGCCAGAACCATGTCGTCGGCCCAGGCGTCCATGGGCGGCTGGGGGTCTTCGTCGGCGGGCGAGACGATCAGCGCCCCCGCGTCAGGCTTGGCATACCAGTCCTCGCCGGGGCCAAAGACCATGGGCCAGGCCGAGACGTCCATGCCATCCGGGGCCGGAATCCGCGCAATGGACCGGCGCAGCGGATGCACGCCCAGGGGCTGCACCCCGGCCATGTGCGCCACGGTGTCCACCCAGGCGCCGGCGGCATTCACGATCATGCCGGCCTCGAGGTGTTCCGCGCCGATGTCGACGCGCCAGCCGCTGGCGGTTCTGTCGATGTGGCGCACCTCGGCGCGGGGGCGCACCGTGCCGCCGTTCGCCCGGATCTCGGCTGCGAAGGTCTGCACCAGCCGGTCGGTGTCGATGTCCCAGGCCTGGTCATGATAGCCCACCAGTGGCGCCGCCTCGGTATCCAGGATGGGCCAGAGCGCACGCGCCTCTGCGGGCCCGACCCGGTCGAGGCCCATCACGGCCATGTCCGCCTCGAACCGGTCGCGGTCGGCTTCGGCCGCGGCCAGCATCAGCCCGCGCGGGGTCAGGACGCCACCGTTGGCCGCCTGGTGATAGGGGGCGCTGGCCTGACTGAGGGCCATCGTCGAGGGCTTGCCATAGCGTGTTTCGAACAGGGCCGCCGAGCGCCCCGAGGCGTGAAAGGCCAGCGCGTCCTCGCGTTCCAGCAGGGTGACCTGTCCCAGATGCGACAGCCGCGCCCCGACAGAGGCCCCGGCGATGCCGCCTCCGATGATGAGGAAATCCGTCATGCTGCCCCTGTCCGCCGTGAAGGTGCCGGCAGACAATCACGTCACAGGGGCAAGGGAAAGGGGACAGCCCTGGGCGGTCTGATGCCTCGTCATCCGCGCCCGGCGCATGGCTGCGGGACGTCCAGCCCGCAGACCCGGTGCCACCAATGAAAAAACGCCCGCACATTCCTGCGCGGGCGTTCCGGGAGTTCCATCGAATGAGGCTTTAGCGGCGGATGCCCAGCCGCTTGATGAGGTCGCGATAGCGGGCCTCTTCCTTGCCGCGCAGGTAGTCCAGCAACTTGCGGCGCTGGGCGACCATTTTGAGAAGGCCACGGCGGCCGTGGTTGTCCTTCTTGTGGGTCTTGAAATGCTCGGTCAGCGTGGCGATCCGCGAGGTCAGGATCGCGATCTGCACCTCGGGCGAGCCTGTGTCGCCCTCCTTGGTGGCGAAATCCTTCATGATCCGGGCTTTTTCTTCGGGCGTGATCGACATCGGGGTCTCCTGTTCAAACGTGGTTCAAGGCGCAAGCCGGGATGTCGTCCAGACAAGGCCCATGGAGGGGGTCGGACCCACCGGTGCCGGGCACCAATGAGTCAGATGGCGGCAAATAGGCGAAATCGCGCCGCGTTGCAAAGGGATTCGTCAGGGCCGGGCGGGCTGGACCGTGATGCTGTCCAGATCGATCGTTTCCAGCCCGCGCAGCAGCGCCAGCGGTTCGCCGTCGGCCTTGACGATCACGCCGTCGTCGGTGACCTCGCTTGACAGGGCGGTCTCGGCCCCGCTCGTGTGCAGGATCAGGCTGTCTTCGCCCGGCGTGTAATCCATCACTGTCACATCCGCGCCCATGACCGCAAAGGTGTCCGTGCCACTGCCGCCGTCAAGAACATCGCCCGCGCCGCCGGTGACGTGGTCCGCGCCGGCGCCGCCGTTGACGAAGTCGCGGGTGGCGCTGTCCTCGCCCGTGGCGCCGTCGACATGATCGTCGCCATCGCCGCCGTGCAGGACGTCCGCGCCCGCGCCGCCGATCAGCGTGTCGTTGCCGAAGCCGCCGAGCAGGGAATCCGCGCTGGCCCCGCCCGTGAGGCTGTCGTCTCCCGCGCCGCCGATCAGTTTGTCATCCCCGTCGCCGCCGTCCAGCAGATCGTCCCCAAGACAACCATGAAGCGTGTCCGCCCCAGCGTCGCCGGTCAGGCTGTCGGCCCCGTCGTAGCCGTGCAGGATATCCGCGCCCGGCCCGCCGGCGCGGATATCGTCACCTTCACGTCCGTCGATGTGATCGTCGCCATCGCGGCCCGCGATCCTGTCGGCCTCCGCGCTGCCATAAAGTTCGTCGTTGGTGTCGCCGCCCTCGACAAGCTGGACCAGCATGTCGGCCACCGCGCCGTCCGTGTCGCCGGCGCGGTCCGGGGTGGTGGCGTCGGGGTCGGGGCTGTCGTCGGCCTGACCGCCGTCTTGGGGCGATGTTTCGACCAAGGCCGAGCCCGCAAGCGCGAGCCCCATGAGACCAAGCAAGGGAAACATACCCGACTCCTTTCAAACAGACTGACAACACCGACTGGTATCAACGGGTCGGCCAGTCCGTTGCCACACGCCAGCCGGGCACCCGCAGCGGCGGACATACCAGTTTTCACGATGGCCGGCGCGACCAAAATGAACCCAGGGTTAATGCCACGGTTCGGGGGCCTGGCTGTAGGCGATATACAAAGGGTGCCGCGGATGGCCGTGCTTGGTCAGGCCAAGATGGAACAGCGGTGCCTCCGTGGCCCTGAGCAGGGCTGCCACCTGCCGTCCCCGGTCCAGATGGGCGCCATGGCTGCCCCAGGCGCAGATCACCCGGTCGGCCCAGAGCGCGCCCTCGTGGATGGCGGCGTCATTCTCGGGGCCGACGGGATCGGTGGCCGCGCGCATTTTCCGGGGGTCGGTGTCGCGCCAGGCGAAGATGTTGGTCACGCGAAAGCCGCCGAAGCCCAGCGTGCGCGCCCGACGCTCGCAGCGTTCCACGGTGGGGTCGTTCTGAACCTCGGTCGCGGTCGAGGGGTTGAGCATGACGAAGAGCGCCTTTTCGCCCGCCGGGTCCCAGACGCGGGTGAGGGCGTAGCGATACCGCGCGCACTCGGAATAGACTGCGGTGGAGGGCGCGTCGCCCTTGGTATGGGTGCGGGTGATCATGGGGTTGGTTTTGCCTCGGAGTGCCGCAGAAGGGAAGGGCAGGGACGCCGGACGCCGCTGTTTGCCGGGGCGGCCCGGCAAATGCACCCCGCCCACCGTCCCGTCAGTCGCGCACAAAAACCCGGGCTGGGTGCAGTTCGCCGGCCTTGAACACGCCCACCGCGATGGCCGTGTCGCCGTGGGCGGCCCAGCATTCGTCGCCATAATCGACATCGCCGATGACCATCGCGGGATTGCCGTTGCGCAGCCGCGCGATACTGGCCTCGGGGCAATGGACCCGGGGCACTTCGTCAAGCCCGTCTTCCAGGGGCCGCAGATGGGCGTCCAGCTCGGGCGACTTTGCCTTTTCGTCAAGCAGGTCCATGGCGATGCCCGCCTCTGCCATGAACGGCCCCGACCAGATGCGGCGCAGTGCCGTCACATGGCCCAGACAGCCCAGCGCCTGGCCGAGGTCGCGCGCGATGGCGCGGACATAGCCGCCCTTGCCGCAGGTCATTTCCAGCACGGCGTGGTCGGCATCGGGGCGGTCGACCAGCAGCAGTTCCTCGACCCAGAGCGGCCGCGCGGCGATTTCGAACGTCTCGCCATCGCGGGCGCGTTTGTAGGCCCGTTCGCCGTCGATCTTGACCGCGGAATAGGCGGGCGGGACCTGCATGATCTCGCCGACAAAGCCGCTCAGGGCCTGCTTGATCTCGTCGTCTGACGGCCGGCTGTCGCTTTGCGCCACGACCTCGCCCTCGGCATCGTCGGTGTTGGTGGCCTGACCGAAACGCACCGTGAAGGTATAGGCCTTGAGCGCATCGGTGATATAGGGGACGGTCTTCGTCGCCTCGCCCAGGGCCACGGCCAGGACACCGGTCGCCTCGGGGTCCAGCGTACCGGCGTGGCCGGCCTTCCGGGCGTCGAAGGCCCAGCGAACCTTGTTGACCACGGCCGTCGAGGTGATCCCGGCGGGTTTGTCCACCACCAGCCAGCCGGAAATGTCGCGGCCCTTGCGTCTGCGCCCCATGGCGAGCCTCCGATCAGTTGAGAGCGCGTGGGTTAGTCCGCGCCGCCGGGCACGTCAACCGCCCCGTCCGCCGCGGCCAGCACCCCGACGATGGGCCCGAGCGCCCAGCCGAAGTCGCTGCGGCCCAGTTGCGGGGCGTGCAGGCGGCTGACCTTGCCGTCGAAATAGAGCGCATCCGGCAGGTTCAGCCGGTCGCGGAAGAGCGTCGCGAAATCGTGGAAATTGACCGGCCCTTCCGAGATGGCAAAGACCGCGCGGTCGCCGCGCGCGCTGGTGCCGACCCCGTTGCGAATGTAGCGCGAGGTGCCGCCGGGGATCAGCCGCGGATGCAGCGCGCCGTCGCGCACCAGCATGGGGCCGGACTGGGTGGCGTGGCGGCAGCCGGGGCGCTCGGCCTGGTAGGCGCGGGTCTCGATCACGCGGGCGCTGGCTTCGGTGATGCAGAACACCCCGTTGGGCAGCAGGCCGAAGTTGCCCGGCCCGGCGGTTTCGATCACGCGCATCTCTTCGCGCCCGTCCTCGATGTAGTGGCCGACCGGGCTGCGATCGTCGTGATACATGCCCGCGTTCATGCCAAGGGCCAAGGGGCGGCCCGTCTGCCGTTCGACCGCGCGAAAGCTGCCAAGGATATCGCCATCCTCGTCGCGCAGGAACAGGCGCAACTCGTCGCGGGCCGGGTCCACCTCGCAGATGGTGAAGGCCTGGTCCAGGTGGGTCACCTCGGCGCAGTCCACCGCCGCAACAGGGGCCGCCCAGAGCACCACGAGGGCCGCCAGCGCGCGCATCAGTCGTCGAGGTCCTGACGCACCTTCTCGTCGGCGAAGATCTCGCGGGTGCGGTCCATGCGCTCGAAGGTGTCATCGACGCGGAAGCGCAGCTCGGGGACATGCTTGAGCTTGATCTGCTTGCCCAGGATGTGGCGCAGTTCGCCCTGGTGGCGGGCGAGGCGCTGCACTGCCTCTTCGGCGCCGTCGCCGCCCAGGGGCAGCACGAAAGCGGTGGCGATGCGCAGGTCCGGGCTGACCCGGACCTCGCCCACGGTGATGGACATGCGAGACAGGTCGGGGTCGTGCAATTCGCCCCGCATCAGCACGTCGGAGAGGGTCCGGCGGATCAGTTCGCCGACGCGCAGCTGGCGCTGCGAGGGACCGGAATTGCCTTGAAGCTTGTTCTTTGCCATGCCGCCCATGTAAGGCGTCCGCGGATGGATGCCAAGCGCGGTGGCGCAGGCCGGGCGCAAAGGTGGGCGCAAACGTGACGGAAGGACAGGACAGATGACCGACACACCGGGGATCGTGATCACGGGCGCATCGGGCCGCATGGGCCGGATGCTGATCGAGACGGTGGCAGCTTCGGCGGCCTGCCACCTTGTGGGCGCGCTGGAACAGCCGGGCCATGACTGGATCGGCCAGGACGTGGGGGTGGCCATGGGCGGCCAGCCGCTGGGGGTGACGGTCACCGACGATGCGGTGTCGGCCTTCGCAAAGGCGCAGGCGGTGCTCGACTTCACCGCGCCCGCCGCGACGGTGGGCTTTGCCGAACTGGCCGCGCAGGCCCGGGCCGTTCATGTGATCGGCACGACGGGGCTGTCGGAGGATGACCTGGCCCGCCTCAAGACCGCCGCGCGCCATGCCGTCATCGTGCGGGCGGGGAACATGTCGCTTGGCGTCAACCTGCTCGTGCAACTGACCAAGCGGGTCGCGGCTGCGCTGGACGAGGCATTCGACATCGAGGTGATCGAGGCGCATCATAACCGCAAGGTTGATGCACCATCGGGCACCGCGTTGATGCTGGGCGAGGCGGCCGCCGAGGGGCGCGGGCAGACCCTGTCCGAGGTTGCGGACCGGGGCCGCGACGGGATCACCGGCGCCCGCAGACCCGGCGATATCGGCTTTTCGGCAATTCGCGGCGGTGACATCATCGGAGAGCATGACGTGCTGTTTGCCGGGCCGGGCGAGCGTATCGTGTTGCGCCATGTCGCCAGCGACCGGCGGTTGTTCGCCAAGGGCGCGCTGCGTGCCGCGCTCTGGGGCCAGGACCGCAAGCCCGGTGAATACGACATGATCGACGTGCTCAGGCTTGCCGACTGATCCAACCCGCCGCGCCCCGCGTACCCCCGCTAGGTAGCAAAGATTGGGGTGGCGCGATGCGTGCAGTTTTCCTTGCCCTGGTTCTGGGCGTTTCGGGCGGCGGGGTCGCCGCCTTCGAACGGGTGGAGGACCGCGACCGTTTCCTGGATCTTGTCGCCGACAAGGAGCTGCGTCTGGGCCTTTTCGGGGTGAGCCTGCGCGTCGGCGCGCAGGGCGGCATCGCGGGCACGGCCGCCGGTTGGGATGTCACCGGCACCTGGGCCTGGCGCGACGGCTACTTCTGCCGCGAGATGGACTGGTCCGGCACCCCCATTCCCTATAACTGCCAGCTGGTGGAACAGCGGGGCGGCGAGCGCATCCGCTTTACTGTCGATCAGGGTAACGGACGGCAGGCGACGTTCAGACTGCGCTAGAAATCGATCGCGATTCCCTTCTTTTCCCAGTCGCCGTAGCGGACGGGCTCCGGCCCGTCACGGCCGCCCAACTCGACAGGGCGATCCTCGGGCGCGGCGGCCTTGCGGCGTTGCTTGGCCTCGGCCAGGGCGCGCTTGGCGGCGGGGGGCAGGTCCTTGGGCGTCTCGGTCATCTTCATGTCCTTGTAAGGCTGACGCTGCTGATATAGGCCGCAGCGATCCATCGGCCAAGGGGGCACCATGTCTCGGGACACGTCACAGCAAGGACTGCCGCCGCGCCGCGCGGCGCTGCATCTGCTCGACCAGGTGACAGGAGAGCATCGCCCGATGTCCGAGCTGCTGTCCGAGGGCGTGCTCGATCACCTCGGCCCCGAGGATCGCGCCCGCGCCCAGCGCCTGGCCAGCGAGACCCTGCGCGGTTTGCCGCGGGCCGACCGGCTGCTGGCGCGCCTTCTGCAGAAGACACCGCCGCTGCATGTGCGCAATATCCTGCGCCTGTCCACCATCGAACTGGCCGACGGCGCGGCGGCGCATGGCGTGGTCAACGCCGCCGTTGCCATGGTCGGGATGAACAAGCGCACCGCGGGCATGAAGGGGCTGGTCAACGCCGTGCTGCGCAAGGTGGCCGCCGACCTGCCCGAAGGCTGGGACAAGCTGGCGGTGCCGCGGCTGCCGAAATGGCTGCGCGAGCCGCTGAAAGAGGCCTACGGTCCGCAGGTGGTGGCGGATATCGAACGGGTGCATTTCGCGGGTGCGCCGCTGGACCTGACCGCCAGGACCGATCCGCAGGCCGTGGCCGAGGCCGTGGGCGGCACGGTTCTGCCAACCGGGACGGTGCGTCTGGCTTCGGGCCAGCAAGTCACGGGCCTGCCGGGGTATGACGCGGGCGACTGGTGGGTGCAGGATGCCGCCGCCGCGCTGCCCGCGCGCATGCTGGACGCGCAGCCGGGCGAGCGGGTGCTGGACCTCTGCGCCGCGCCCGGCGGCAAGACGCTGCAACTGGCCGCGACCGGGGCCGAGATCACCGCGCTGGATATCTCCGAACCGCGCATGGGCCGTGTGCGCCAGAACCTGAAGCGCACCGGGCTGACCGCGGAGCTCGTCGTCGCCGATGCCTTGACCCACGAGGCCGCGCCCTTCGACGCCATCCTGCTGGATGCGCCCTGTTCGGCCACCGGCACAATTCGCCGCCACCCGGACCTGCCGCACGCCAAGGACGGGTCGGAGTTCCTGGCTCTCTTCCAGCTGCAAGCGGCGCTGATCGACCGGGCGCTGGCCCTGCTGCGGCCCGGCGGGCGGCTGGTCTATTGCACCTGCAGCCTACTGCCCGACGAGGGCGAAGTTCAGGTCGAAGAGGCCATGGCGCGCCACCCCGGGCTGCATGTCGGGGCCAGTGATCCGCCGGGCATCGACCCCGCCTGGCACAGCCCGGCGGGCGGATTGCGCCTGCGCCCCGATCACTGGGCCGAGCGTAGCGGGATGGACGGGTTCTACATGGCCCTGCTGCGAAAGCCTGCGTGACTTGATCCGCCCCGGCCTGTATAAGACCGGGCAACACGAGATGCGGAATGCACCCGTTTTTCGAGGCAGCAGCATTGGCCAGAACGACTCCCAGAGCCCGGCCGGACCGTGTCACGGTCCTGGACAGGCTGCATGCGCGGCTGGCCGCGCAGGCGCGGCCAGCGACGGGCTTCGTGGCCTTGCCCGACCCTTGTTTAATCGGCCAGGTCGCGCGCGGCCAGCAGCTTCTGGCCGGACAGGTCCTGATCCGTGGCACCCTGGTCCAGGCCGGTGGGCGTTCGATCTGGGAGGCCGCCGAAGAGGTCGCACGGGGGCCGGTACCGGTGCAGGGCTTCACCTGGCTGGACGATCTGGCGGCGGTGGGCGACGCGCGGGCACGGGCCGTGGCGCAGGCCTGGCTGGCCGACTGGATCGTGCGTTACGGTGCGGGCCGGGGGCCGGGCTGGACGCCGGAGCTGGCCGGGCGGCGCCTGATCCGCT